>CAXUGH010000031.1:9371-26344 GCA_964250365.1 uncultured Ktedonobacteraceae bacterium | reverse complement strand
GCGGTTTCTTGCATATATCCATTTCCATGTTTTATACTAGCGGCTCTTCAAAAATAGCGACGACACGGCTCCAACCCGCGCTAGCGGCGCGAATGTTGACAGGGAAGGCCGAGACGGTGAAGCCGAACGGCTGTGGCAATAAGTCGAGATTGCTCAATTTCTCGATCTGGCAATACTCTTTTTCGCGTCCTAACAGATGCGACTCCCAGAACTGGCTCTCGCCCGCCTTCGCCTCCTGCATCATCACATCGAAGGGACGATCAATACCCCATGCATCAATGCCGATGAGCCGCACGCCTTGATCGACGAGCCATTCCGTCGCCGAACGCCGTAGTCCTGCGTGCATCATATCATAGCCAGGTTGTTTGAAGAGTCTGCTCGTATCGGTACGCACAAGCACGATGTCGTATGGTTTGAGCGTGTAGCCAATACGTTGTAGCTCGGCCTGTACATCCTCATCGGTAATGCCTTCACCGCGTTTTTTGTGTGTCATATTCAGCACAACGCCATCGCTAAAGCACCAACGTAGGGGGACCTGATCAATCGTGCGCGTATTACCTTCCTGTGCAGGTCCATAATGCGAGGGAGCATCGACATGTGTACCGGAATGTGTCGAGAGCGTCACCTTCTCTACCGCCCACCCGACGCCATCAGGCCAGTACGATGGCCCCAGCCCAAGCAGATGATCGGTCATCTGCACGCCCTGCTCTGGAGTAGTGTATTCAATGTTATGCGCGTTTAACTCGAATGCCGAGGTCGCGTTTTCCAGGTTATCGCTCAGATCAATAAGGGTGATACGCTTGTTAGCTGTCTCATAAACTTCTGGCATTGCTACTACTCCTTGCTATTTCTGTTAGATACTTCCAACGGTAATACTATCACATACAGAAAAATGTGCATGCCAACGGCAAAGCCGTTGGCATGCACATTTTTCTACATCTCTTATGCCTCTTGTGTTCAATACATTTGCATGTTATAGTTATAGCGGCAATACACAAGAGATACAAAACATTCGTTCCTGAAAATCCTTTTTCGTCTTTTCTCCGCGTTGACTCAGAAAACATACGTCTCCATGCTTTTAAGCAAAAGCACGGAGACCGGAATCATTGTCACAGAAGAAAGAACAGAAAGAGTAAGAGCATGAGAATTGGACCCGATACCAGCGGTGGCAGCAACGAGTCTATCCTCTATCCCATTGATTTAATGCGACAGGTCGCGGCAAAACTGCTTGTTCAGGCTGATACCGCCTTGCAAGAGCATAACACGATCTGCGCTCAGGTACAGAGTTTCCTCGATACGAATGATGTGGATGGATGTATGGCGGCTGTCGTGGCTCCTCACGAAAAACGCATGCGCGACAGCTATGAGTGGCAGATGCAACTCGCCACCACGCTTTTCTCAGCTATCGACGCAATGGAGAGTGCCGACCAGAACGTCTCCCAAAGCTTTACTCCGCGTGGCTTTGGACACGGACGCGTTGAATAGGCCGAGCATGCCTGAGAGCAAATAGTGAGGAGCAACAACTCGTATGTATGATTATCTCAAGCCCGACATCAGCAAGATGGAGCAGATGGTCAAATCCCTCAACGCGTTTCACGGTCAGACGCACGGACTGGACACGCATCATCAGGAGCAGCTCAACACCTTTCGCAACACGCTCATGTCGCTCTTCAATGGTCCAGTGAGCTTTGAGGGACCAGCCGCCGACGCGATGATGAATCTCGTGAGCAACTACCTGCAAAACGAGCAAGCTTTTGTCGGTAGTGTCGGTGATACCTCGCCACGCCTATCAACGGCAACAAGCTACTGTGTCACAACCGCGAACGACATAGAGCAACAATTGCAATCCCTCTACCGAGAAGCGGACAGCTACGCCTACGAACTCGACGTAGACAGAAGCATTCCCTTTGCCGGACGTGAACTCCGTCGAGTCGCCGATCCCACATTCCCATCCGAGGAGGAACTGAGTGCTTTCTGTCCTCTCCCACCATCGGCACAAACGCGCGTCGGCGATATGGACATAGACAAGATGCAATGGGAAGGCAACATGAACACGCTCGGCGGCGAGCCACTACCACCCTTGCCGCAAACTCCCTCGACCAGCAACATCATCTTCCCACCAGGAACGCCAATTGATCTGGGAGGGTTGACGCTGCAACAACAACGGGAGGTACAGGACTTACTAGCAAAATATCCTGGTGTATCCCAATCAGACATTGAGAATTTAGTCAGTTTGGGGTACGATGAGGCATCTCTTGCTATTATCCTTACGAGGCTTCAAGCTGCTCTCAAAAACGGAGCGGATCAATATGGGCTAAGTGCTGATGATTTGCGAATCCTCTTTGCGAAGGTGGCTAATGCACTAAACTCAGGAGATAAAGATAGAGTTTTGGAAGGCCAAACTGCTTTGCTCGTTTTATCAAATCTAATCAGTTTTCAGCGTACAATCGTTGATCCTAATACTGGCTTAACGATTACTGATATTGATGTAGAGACACCTGATGCTATTATAGAGGTGACGAATGCACAGCAAGGTAAGTTAGGACAAATTACCGTGCAAAGAACAAATCCTTATGTAAATCCTTCAGGAAAGCCTGTAATTCTCTTTGCACCTCTGTACAAAGCTACTGGTGTCAAGAATATGAAGAATTTAGGCATACCTTATGCTAAAACATTAGATGAACTTAGGCAGTTGCTCAAAGAAATGTTTGGAGGTCAATAAATGTCTGAGCCAGTAGCTCTGCTTACGAGCAAAAAGCTTTCATCGGAAGAGCTTTTTACATTTACAAGCACAGTACGCATTCCACAAACAGAGGTCGTGCTTCGGCCTAGAACTTACTGTGATGCACAACTTATTCGAGACGATGAGAATGTGTGGATTACTTTTAACAGTGAAGATATACACTATGACGATGATGATGAAGATACGAAAATCGTTCTGCAAAAGCTAGGTGCCTTTCCTCAATCAAATCTTGTTTTGGACATCAGCCGAAATCCTCAAAGTCAACACCTTGCGGTAGCGTTTGCGCTTGCTTTTACGAAACAGTGGCCTTGTGTCGTTGATAACTTACGTGGTGATGAACATGAGGTTTTCTCTGCTCAGGAAGTGCTTGAACTCTACAAGGAAAATAAAGGGTTTTGGGATCAGTAACTGCTGAAAGGGTGCGTATGTCCGATAGCATTGACATCTTTCTACAATCAAAAGCAGCATTTGATGAGATTGCAAAAGAGGTCGAAACTCTCCTAAAGGTCTCTTTTACGCTCTCTTCTGATGTGTTTGGCCCAGTGTATGAATGGGCTGATACGCATACTAGTCTAGCTTTATCCGCAGACTTTGATTATGACAATGACAGAGATATGCTCTTTGAAGAGTATCAATATGATTTAGAGATACGTGCATTGAATTTTAGGGAGCCGAAAGATCGTGAGGAACACATGTATAAAACCGCTTATGCTGTGTTCGCTCAATTGAAAGAGTCTCGCAAGTATCCGCTCTTAATGACTTATGACCTTCAAGAAAAAATGGATGAATATCATCCATGAGATTGTGTTATTCCAAAAGACAATACAACATCTGGATGTACGTCATCAACTGCTCATGAGGACAGCGATGAATTTTATCACAGGACGACTTGCTGCAAATGAAGTGGGTGTAACATACGAAGGTGTCGTCTACGACCGTTGGTTGACTGTTCAACTAGCAGATAATCAAACGCTCCGAATTTTTGATCCAGGACTGGATGACGAGCCTATGAGCAGTACGCTTCAGGTAGAAGAAGACTATACATTTCTTCTTGCCCCATTACTTTTCGGAGGGTTAGCTACAATTGTACCGCACACCGAGATTGCATCACCCATAGTTATCTCTGATCCTAAGAAAGTATGCCAGGGGAAAATCGTTGACGCTCACTGGAAAGCAGAAGTAGGAGCTTATCGTTTTGCGCGACTTGGGCTGTATAAGCAAGAATGGGTTCTTGTTGTCACTTCACTTGGTGTCATACTTCTAAGCCAGAAGGGAGATATCAGAACATCTGTCAGCGTGGGAGACGTGCTACAATGGAAAACGAGCCGCTGGGATCTTTACGGTGTAGAGTAAGTATCAGTAAGCCTTCATATCGTACTTATAGGATTGATATCTTATGAAATACTTTGACCTGCAAATCAACATCGGTGAAGTAGGAAGTAACATGTCGGTTGTCTTATTAGTTACGTATCACAATCCCGATAAGGAAAATCGTCTGGTTCCAATAGCAACGGAGGGAATATTTCAAGATTATTGGCAGCCTACAAGTGCAGCTTTAGGGTTACAATGGGTTCCTCTGTTTCAGGGAGGAATACCCATCACGGCAGAGGATATTCCTTTTATTATTGACGAGCTGGGTATACTCAGAAATTATGTATCTGGTAAGATTCATCTTTTGATACCACAAGATATGGCAAATCTAATGGTAAAACGGATTGATACTCTTATCCCTGAACTGAAGCATCTTCAAGACGGCGATGATGCAGAAATTTTCATTGGTTGACCGAGTTTATATGTATCCAGGAGATACACACATGGGAATGGAGTCGATTGTTTACGGCGTTATTCAAGGTCCACGATGGCCTCACTATGAAGTAAATTATGACGACCCGCGCTTTGAAATACACCAGAAGTTCAGGGATAAGGTACAACGTAACCTTGACGCGCTTGCATCGCTTCCAGAACAAGATGAGTGGCCTTTCTTGTCGCGCACCTTGTTCTCTTCTAGCACAAATACTATACAAACGACGTATAAAAGTCAAATCATTCATTTTGGTGGTTCGTTCAAGAGCATCGAGTGGAATTGGGAAGAATGGTTGGCAAAGTTTGAGGTGTTACTGAGCAAGATGTACTGGGACGAAGTTCAGCTTCATTTGCTATCAGAAATGTATACTTCATCGTTTCATTACACTTGGAAGAGTGAGGAGAATGCTCTGGATACAAAGTATTCTAATCCTATAGCTCATTGGACATTTTCTGGAGGACCTCGAACTTTTGAGGGAACATGACAGCGACGGAAAGGAAAGAAAAAATGCTTGTAGGTACACATACCCCAGAAGAACTTTCCCAGCTATTGGAGACTGGCTACTTTGTTAAGGGCAAACAACGCATCACCAACGATACGCGTGAAGGTGGCCCATATCCTGAAATTCGTTTCTGGGATGACTGGGAGCAGCGTCGCAGCCATGCATGGGCAAGCAATATCGCAACGCTGCTCGAAGTGACTCGTCTCGATATCTCTTCTTGGTCGTGGCACCGCAATGGTTCGTAGGGACCAGATTTATCACGCGAGATTAGGTCTGATACAGCCTATAGACAAGATTCACAGGAATCTCGCTCAATGAATTGAGCGTCGGACGCGATAAATCTAGTCCCTACGAAAAAACATCACATCAACGTTGTGATGCTACAAACTCCATTGCCTCCTTCGCTAAAGACAGCCATTCCTCTTGAAAGGTTGGTTCGAGTACTATCCATTCCTTCATCAGTCTACCGTCACGATGCGGGTCAAAGCGTTCTCCGTAGCCATCGGCGATCAACTCATCCACGCGGAGTTTTGGAAGTTTCACAACGAGCTTGTCTTTAACGAGCATCGCAAAGATTTTATTGTGAATCTTTAATCCCGATGAGCCAAAGCCCTTCTTTGGTAGCGGCTCATTCAACGGAGAGGTTACATCGGGATTACTGAGAAGTTCTTCAGCAATTCTTAAAAACTTATCTTGCATGAATAACTACTTTCTACTTCAAATAACTCCGTCAAATTGACGGAGTTATTATCCATTTACATCCTCACACCGTACTCACAGGATCAATATCGACCTCCCAATCAGGGGCATCGACGACTCTCAATAGCTGGTGCAGGTCTGGTCCGCGTGCGATGAGTTGCCAGCGATACTTGCTGCGGACGCGCTCCATCATGGCGGGTGCGGGTCCGACGATATCGGTGTTGGGCAGTTGGAGGCGGACTATCCACTCGTTGAGGCGTTCGGCGAGTAGCAGGGATTCGTTCTGGCAACGGTAGCGGTTTTCGTGGCTGTAGGTGAATTTGACGAATTGACGGAATGGGGGATAGCCGTAGCGTTGCCGTGCCTCGATTTCAGCTTGATAAAACTCGTGGTAGTCGTGGCGTGAGGCGGCGTCGATACAGAAGTGTTGCGGATTGAAGGTCTGAACGATTACGCGTCCTGCGTCGGCACCACGTCCAGCACGACCTGCAACCTGTGTGAGCAGGGTGAAGGCTCGCTCTGGCGCGGCATAGTCAGGTAGGTTGAGGGCGATATCCGCCGAGACGACGCCAACCAGCGTGACGCCGGGGAGGTCAAGTCCCTTGGCGATCATCTGCGTGCCGACTAGAATATCGGCCTCACGATTGGCGAAACGATCCAGAAGTTGCTCATGGGCGCGGCGATTACGTGCCGTATCCTTGTCCCAGCGTAGAATACGTGCCTCTGGAAAGCTCCTCTGAATGGTATCCTGCACCTTTTCGGTGCCGAGACCGAAGTAACGAATGCCCGAACCACTACAACTTGGGCAGAATTGTAGCATCTTGCTCTTGCGTCCGCAGTAGTGACAGAGCAGAATGTGTTCGGTTGAATGGTAGGTTAGCGAGATATCGCAACGGTCACACATGGCGATATAGCCACAATCGCGGCACAAGATGAAACTTGCCGCACCGCGCCGATTGAGGAAGAGAATCGCCTGTTGCCCCTTGCTCAACACCTGTTCCAGTTCCTCTTGCAGACGCCGACTGATGATGCTGGTGTTGCCTGCATGCAGCTCTGTACGCAGGTCGATAACCTCGACGGGTGGCAACGATGCTCCAATACGCTCTGGTAGCTCCACAAGCCGATAGACGCCCTGCTCAGCGCGATAAAACGTCTCGACCGAGGGTGTGGCACTGCCCATTACAATGGGAATGTTGAGAATGTTGCCGAGGGCGAGTACACTGCTGCGTGCGTGATAAGTTGGCTTGCGTTCGCTCTGCTTATAGGCCGCCTCATGCTCTTCGTCCATAATGATAATGCCGAGGTCGGGCAAGGGCGCGAAGAGAGCCGAGCGCGAGCCAATCACGACATCAACCTTGCCGTCACGGATGCGTCGCCATTCATCGTAACGCTCACCGGCACTCAACTCACTATGGATAACCGCGACCCGTTCGGGAAAACGACCCGCGACGCGTTGTACCGCCTGCGTCGTAAGGGCGATTTCGGGCACTAGCACGATGCCGCGTTTGCCCTGCGCGATAATCGCCGCGAGTGCCTGTAAATATACTTCGGTCTTGCCACTACCCGTCACGCCATGCAACAAAATGGGATGCGAAGCATCGCCGAGGATATGTTCCAATGCCTGTTGTTGATCGGGTGTAAGCGGTAGTGGTTTTGATGCTGGAATGTTGCGCCCGAAAAAGGGATTGCGCCTCACCTCGGTCATCTCGATAGTGATAATGTTGTCCTGGATAAGCGGTTGTAGCTGTTTCTCTGTAAGTTCGCATGCCTTACACAGCATACCAGGAGTCCAGTATTGACCAGAGGCAGGGGCTTGTTGCAAGAGGTCAATGGCAGCAAGTTGGCGACGTGCCAGCAAGCTCTCCTTGTCCTCTTCCGATAACGTCAAGGTTGCCGTCGCACCTGGAACTGCCCAGGCGTTGCTAGCGTTACTTTTAGCACCAGCTTTGCCAGCAGGACGCCGCCGTACATTGTCAGGAGCCATTACGATTGCTTCGGCCTGCGCCATATTCTGCTGCGTCTGCTCTTCAAGAGTCTGTCGCCACGAAGAAAGCTTGTCCTGTGACGCGATAAGATGTACAACGCGCTGAGTACGTGGCTTTGCCTTCGCTGCGTGTAACTGTGCGTCGCGCTGAATGACGCCGCTTGCAATTGCCTCTTTGAGTATCTCTTTGGCGCGTTTGGCTCCCAACATCTCTTTGAGCCGCTCGACATCCATCTCGCCCTCTTCGAGCAAGAGGCCAATCAGCGCACGAATACGCAACGTTTGTTCGTTCACCTCAACAGGATTGTCTTCGTCTTTGACCAGATGTAGCACAACCTGCGAACGTTGCATCAGGCCAGGAGGCAGCATCATGAGTGCGACAAACGCGAGCGGTGTTACATAGTAGTCTGCCATCCATTCGGCGAGGGTGCGTTGATGGGGTAACAGAGCGGGTTGTGGATCGAGAATTGCGTTAAGGGGACGGATTACCTCGTCATCGCCCTCAAACGTCGGTATATCTTCGTCGTCGCCGATAGTCCAGACGATGCCCTCGACGAGTCGCTCTCCATAAGGCACAGCAACCAGTTGACCTGCACGCAGGTCGGCTTGAAACTCTTCCGGCACGCTATAGGTCAGCAGAGGGTGTTCAGCCTGCCAACTTGCGGCGGCGGTAAGAACGTTTGCCAGCATGAAGTATTACCGCCTCTCGAATTCGTGCGCTAGTGCCGACAGACCAAAGTGTACCATCGTCGGGCGACCATGACAGCAGCTATAGGGTGCCTTCGTCTGCTCTAACTGCTCGATCATCTCGCGCATCTCGCTCACCGTCAAAAAGTAGTTTGCCTTGATCGCCGCTTTACACGCCACGTTCGCCAGTGCCCGCTCTTCCCATGTCTCCGTGGAACCAGGATTGTCTCGCGCGGTAAGCTCAATCAATAACTCGTGTAGTGAGTGCATATTCAATTGCTTCACAAGAATCGTCGGCACTGCAAGTACGGAGAGCGTATTGCTCTCGCTCGTCTCTAGCGAGAAGCCAATCTGCGTCAATTGCTGTTGATATTCCTCTATCGCCTCCAACTCGCTTGGTGCCAACGTCAGATTCATCGGCGTGAGCAACAATTGCGAAATAGGAGTACGTACTTTCATCGCTGCCACCATGCGCTCTAACAGAATGCGCTCATGTGCGGCATGCTGGTCGATAAGGTACATGCCATCCTCGCCCTCAGTCACAATATAGCTCTGCGAAAGCTGCCCCACGACGCGCAAATGTGGTAAACGTCGTGATTGTTGCTCGTATGTCTGCCCCAACAACTTCTCTTGTTGAATAGGCATCGGTAGGGACCGATTCATCGCGTCCTTATCGGCGTCAGTGATGTCGTCCGGATGCAATGAATTGATCCCTATTTCGGCACCATTTCTTAATGTAGGTGCCTTTGCGGATGAATCAGGTAAGGACCGATTTATCGTGTCCTCGTCGGCGTCGGTAATGTCAATAGGACGCGATAAATCGGTCCCTACCTTGTCATGTGGCATGCCACTAGGACGCGATAAATCGGTCCCTACCTTAATATGGTTTTGCCAGAGACGCGAGGGTAGGGGAGGTTTAGTGCCGCTCTCCTCTTCTGTCACGGTGAGCCACGGATTATCCTGCGGCAACGCCGACTCTTCCGTTTCGTCTGTTTCTGATTGAGAGGTTATATCAGCCTCTATATCACTCTCTACTTGTGAAGTTTCGTCAAAAGCATTGCTTAGAACTTCTTCATTCTGTGCGGTATCACTAACACGCGGCTTCCATTGTGGCATAGCGGGTTCTTCGAGCAGGGCACCGCGCACGGCACGTAGAACGGCGGCGAAGACGCGTCGCTCTTTCAGAAAACGAATCTCTGTCTTCGCAGGATGGACGTTGACATCGAGCAGGGTGGGGTCGATTTGAATGTTGATGACCGCGATAGGATGGCGACCCGTGAGTAACAGCGAATGATAGGCACCCTCGACGGCAGAAGTCAGCATGCGGCTCAGAACCCAACGGCGATTGACAAAGAACGAGATGAATTGACGTGTACTCTTGTAGCTTGTCGGACGGCTCACATACCCTGTGACAACGGGATATTCTGGATCGTCGGAGCGGTCGGGTTCGGTTGGTGCAACCGCTGGCACCATCTGCTCGGCGATTTGTAGGCCATAGACCTCGACCAGTACGCTTTTGAGATTGCCATCGCCAGGAGTGGCGAAAATTTGCTTGCCATCGCTATAGACGCTAAAGCGAATTTCGGGATAGGCGAGGGCGTATTGTTCTAATAAGTGATGGCAATGGCTTACCTCTGTATTGCGGCTCTTGAGAAACTTGAGACGCGCCGGTACCGCGCTGAACAGATTGCGAACCGTGAGCGTTGTGCCTTCGGGCGATGCCGCTGTCGTTGCCTCTGATAGTTCACCGTTTGCCGCGTTCATCTGCGCCCCCTGCTCTGCGTCTCGGTGCCGACTGAGTAGCGTTACCTCAGCAACAGCGGCAAGGCTTGCGAGTGCCTCGCCACGAAAGCCGAGCGTATGGATGTGTTCGAGGTCGTCGATCTGTGCTACCTTGCTAGTGGCATGCCGTGCGAGAGCCAGCGGCAGTTCATCGACAGGAATACCAGAACCATTGTCGGTGACGCGAATAAGCTGTAGCCCACCATGTGTCAGGTCAACGCGAATCTGCGTCGCCCCCGCGTCAATACTATTCTCAATCAATTCTTTCACAACCGAGGCGGGACGCTCGACCACCTCGCCAGCCGCGATCTTCGCAGCGACATCGGGCGCGAGTTGACGTATAGGCATAGCACAGAACTCCATAGACCAGCAAATAGTAGAGAAGAGAGATATAATAATAAGAACGAGTGTTCAGAAGCCATTATAACATAGAGAGAGGTAGTTATACCCTTAGCCTTCTTTTCATTAAGCGTTTATGTGCATCTTTGATGGTTTGAACCTCTGAGGAGGTAAGACCTAAACCTTCACTAAGCAATAGAGGATCAGTAAAATTTAGAATTTCGTCTAAAGTAGCATTCTCGCGTATCATTGTATCTACTTTATCGAAGTCATTTGGTTTGATATGTATTAGGGGAATAAAAAGTTTTTCTATCTCACTTGGGACAAGTTCTAAAACACCTCCTCCATAATGTCGTCCTCCTAACTCAGCACACAAAAAAGTTAATGAGTTGAGAAATGAAAATGCCAAATCGTTTGCTCTTTCCCTGTATTGAGGCTCCATACGAATTCGATAAGCTGTGTCTGTAGAATGCGCTCTTAACTCATTGACAACAATTCTAGGGAAAAGATGACAACGTTTGAGCAGAGATAATTCCGAGGCCCAGACGTAAGGAACTACATACCAAGGTTCTCGTATTCTACATTTATAACGTTTCTGTAATTCCTGCTCCTCTCCTATCTTGATATATTCTCCCATCTTTGATGGAAGTTCAGAAAATGCTTTATTTGGAAAATTCAGAAGATATACAGATTTACCAGCTTTACTATTCGCTTCATGATCCTGTTTAGTATAGGTAATGCCTTTTATCAGCTCGCTTTTAGCAAGCATTGGCGTGGCAATGGTATCCAATTTAAACTGGTTCATTACGCTCTCATTAACAACAAAAAAATCGTTGGCACCTGTTACTATCCCGATGTCCACATTAGCAATTGAAGTAAAGGGTAGTATATTTGCTTTAGCTTTTAATTTCGTGAGTAAAGCCGCTTCATCATCCGTAAGTAGACCAAGCATCCATTCACCATCAGTATTATCAATATTCTTTTGAACAGTTCGGTTTATATTCGTTAAGTCGAATTCGCTCAGCTTATTAACATTATCAATATCTATAATTTGGAGCTTTGTGTGTTCGATAGATGGTTCAGGAAATAGCGTTGTTTGTTTTGTATCTATTCTTTGCAACGGTCTAAAAGCCCGATCACGTCTCTTAACTCCAAATAGTAGTAATACTCCTTGCAGTACATCAGGAAAGACCATTTCACGAATATTTAATAGCGTCACTGACTCCATTTCCTGTTCGAGTAGCTGACGCAATCCATTAGCATGATGAATATGTAATAATTCTGCGGGTAGCACCATTGCTAAACGTCCACCAGGAGCAAGATGCATTATACTAGCTATCACCAAAGGTACCCATGCATTTGTTCGTTTGGAGAATGGAACGTTGGCTTTCTTGAAGATTTTCTCTGCTGTTTCTCGTTGCTCCTTATCAAAATATTGATAGCGAATGTATGGAGGATTGCCTACAATGGCGTCCCATTGCCTTGTAGCATTTCCATTACCTAACCAAGTAAAAATATCGTGATTGACTACTTGTGCTTTTGCGCCGACCTCTTGTAGTTTAGTGCTAAAAAACTCAGCTTTTGCAGCTTCTTCTGCCACTATTTCAACGGCTTCAATAGAAAGAGGCATACGATGTGGAGTTTTTACTATTTGGTTGTAGATAGCACGTAAAAAGTTTCCATCACCGCAACTAGGTTCTAACACGGCATGTGCTTCTCCTGATAAAACCCAACGACTGAGCAAATCTGCGATTGTTGATGGAGTATAATATCCCCCACGTAGTTTTTGACTACTTTCAAGTTTCTTAAAATTCATTGTGGTAACTCTACATTATCAATTATTTCGGCTACTCCATAGAGTGTCGATATTTGAGCATCCATGCTCTGTTTTAAATATGTCTTGCGCCCCTCAAGTCTTACACGCATAGCATGTGATGTGGTGTTACTGATTGACTTACAAACTTCGCAAAGCTCTTTGCATTTTGCTACTATGCTTTCGTAAAGATGATGTTTCTCATTATCTGTCGTTAAGTCAATAATAGGGATAGGTATTTCCTCTAAAACAGATGTACCTCTGCCATACCAACCGTGCTGAGTATGGTTGCCACGTTTACGACAAAAGTATTCTACCGCTTTATGATTTAGTAGTGCAAGTATAAAGTATAAATCATAGGGTGATTTCTCAGGATGATCCGAAAACAATGATATAGAACATTCCCCAGCAGTACCCCCAGGAGCAAGTAATGTGTTAGTTTCGTCATAAACATATTTGTCACCAAGACTGTTTATACCTACGATGATTTTAGGACGATTCTCGAAAACTGTTAGTCCCTGACTGCGCCCATAACGATACCATTCTTCGGTAGAAGAACGTCTTGCATCCATCCTGCGTTTCTCTAATACTCCTTGATTGTGCTGTAGCCACTGATAAGCTAATGAAAATGTAGCTTGCATTACGTCTGGTGGGATTATCTTTGCTACAAGCTGATTACCGATATTCTGAATGAAATATGGATAAATGACGAAAGCGGTTACAGGCAATGGATAGAAAGACTTTAGACGACTCTCTTCATTTCTACGTCCCTCAAAGAATGGTTTAAGTATTTTTTTCTCAATGAGCCAAGTTTTTCCTTGCTTGTCAAAGGAAATAGTATTAGCATCTACATCTGTCCAATCAGTTATAACATATACGTCATTACGGCTTGTCTGAATGCCATTATATACATCAGCTATCTTTCCCAACTGTATGCTATTCTCACTTATCTTCTCTAGTAATTGTAATTCTTGCTATGTTCCTGGAAGTAACCACGTATTACCATTAGAAACAAAATGTCGAGGTACAGAAAAAGGGGATTGCGTTCCATATTGCTGTTTAACCCAAACCGCAGGGGTAGAGACTTCAAAATAATGTAAAGCATCATCCCGTAAGAACTTAGGTTTATTTTTTGCAAGATATAATAAACATGTATAAGTTATACGATCTGGAAATATTTGAGCATTGCCAAAATCAATAATTTGTGAAACGTAAGCTTCTGTAGCCAGAATACCTCTCAGAACTTTTCCAGAATCAACATGCAAGAACTTGCGCGAAACAACCATTCCCAACATACCGTTTGTCTTTAAGAGGTGTCTTACGCATAATTCAAGAAAGAAATAATACTTGTCAAATTGTTGAAAAGCAGTTTGATAATGTTTTTTATAAAATTCGTATTCTGTATGTTCTAGTTTTTTAATATCTTCTGTCTTGAGGTAAGGCGGATTACCTACAATATAATCAAATTGCTGTGGAATGTTTTGCCCCCAATTTAGAGGAGGACCAATCGTTGAGTCAAAGGGATCTTTTGCGTAGATACGATCATCTACAAGTGAGTCCCCAAAAGCAATATTATCGTCTAGTCGAGGAAGAAGAGAATTTTTAGCAGGTACTGAGTCAGGTGTTTCATACTCAAGAAGCTTTGCCAGTAGACTGAATTTTGTCACTTCTGTAGCGGCATAATCACGGTCTACCCCATAAATACAACTTGTTAAAATCTTACATTTTTGCTCGAATGTAAGCAGCCAGCCATCAGAAACTTCATAGATTGCGCTGTAATCTTCTGCCTGTAAATATGCTGAAGTGGTAGTGTCCATAAATAAATCGAATGCAGAAATAAGAAATCCACCAGAACCGCAAGCAGGATCAAGAACTCTTTTCTCTAAAATCTCTGAGGCACTAAGATCATGTAGTGTAGGATATATAGTATCTTGTACTATTCTTTCTATAAACGGTCTGGGCGTTGCTATGATGTCTTTTCCCTCGTGTTCTGGCTTTGGTGTTAATCTGGCAATACCATCTAAAGTTTTAACTCTCTCTGTCAAAAACTGCTCATATACACTACCCAAAAATTCAGGTTCAAATACAGCGAAAGTGTAGGGTGCTTGAGGTTCATAGAGTGAGTCAACAATATACTGAACAATATTGCTATCAAGCCGGATGCTCTGCTGTTTGGAGGTAGAAAAAGAATCTTTATCCCTATCAAATAAACCTGAGTTAAAACGCTTGTCAGCTTCGATCAAAAGATTTACAAACTCGTTCCAGTCGTTTTTCCCTGCAATTTCCTTTAATCTCTTATAGTTTGTAATTCCTCTGTCTTCACACATACGTAGGAATAAGATGCGAAGAATGAAAAGCTGAGAAACCTCGTTAAGTGTATTCTCATCAATGCCCTTATATCTTGACAAAATATCGTTACATAACCTCACACGCCATACATTGAGTTGCTTTAGAAAAAAAGCATCTATAGCTTCTGATGGTCGGTTTTGAGTTTGCGAAGAAAATAGCTCATCGAACGATCCTGTATAGACAGTTTCCCTCGAAAGAAGCTTGGCAATATCATCAAATCTTGTAGGGTAATCCAAATAATGAAATACGTGTAGACGAGAATGATTCGCAGGTGGATTTTGTGATGGCTCCGTTGTAGTATCATATACTGCTAAATACTCGAAGTTAGTCAAAACAGATACTTTTAATCCTGCTGACCAGCCATATCGTCGTACTTGAAAAGCCGCTTCGGAAGAGGTGGTAGAGCCAACACTAGTAATATCAACACTTGGCTTTTTTGCTTCGACAAAGAACTTACGCTCTGTTCCCAGTCGAAACTCATAGTCTGGACGTTTTTCTTTTGTGCCAACACGTACCCCTACTTCTCGACTTACTTCACGAAATCTTCTTGATAAGTTACGCACATTAGTTACGTCCCAACCAAGTAATTCAAATAGCGGATCAATAAATTCTGCTCGTGTTTGCGATTCATTGTAGTCTTCACTTTTGTATTCGCTTATATTGTTGGAATAGTTCCTGACTAAATCCTCAATGCTCTTACCCATGTACTTCTCCACTACAACATCTTTAAACACACCTAAGATTAAAATAACTTGTATCGAATATAATACAACCTTTCTAAGAGGTATTGTTGGCGTAATAGTACTTTGAATATGGGACATTCTAATTGTTGCCTATTGACTGCAACAAATTCAGCCACCCCTCCACCTCCCCTCTCCTCGGATTCCCCATCCTCTCATACAACTCAAAACTCTCCCTTCCCCATCCCTTTGCTTGCTCGTACTCCCCACGTCCGGCAGCCGCTCTTGCAAGGCCGAACAGCGCGGTAGCGATAAGTTCGGGTGCCTCCATTGCTCGTGCCGCTTTAAGGACGCGGGCGAATTTGTCGGAGGCGAATGACTCCTCATGAAGCTTGAGATGGAGTTCGCCCCACTCGCAGAGCGTTTCGTGAGCAACCCATGCATGTTCGATGTCACAGGCGATTTCGTAGCTCGCGTTGAAGTACTGTGTTGCAAGTACATAGTGTGCTTGCTGCGTTTCTATGATGCCGAGATTTTGTAGCACTGAGGCCATGCGGAAGCGACTCTTGTTTTCGTAGGCGATTTCCAGACACTCGATTGAAAGTTTTTTCGCCAGGGCATAATTCTGTTCCTGAATTGCAAGCATTCCTTGATTCATCAGGAGCGCACTGATACGCTCTTGATGCTTAATGCTTTTCGCGTGTAACAAACCTTCGGCAAAACGTTGGTGTGCAAGCTGATAGTTGTGCTGATGAACAGCGCAGGCTCCCATGTTTTGCAGCAGTGCGCTGATAATCTCGTTATCCTCACAGGCACGCGCAAGCCGTAGACCCTCCTCATAATATGCCGTCCTCTGCTGATACTTCCCGTGAACATACGCAACCTCACCAAGACTCTTGAATAATCGTGCCATGAGGCTCTTATTTTGCAGAGAAGAAGCTAGTTTCATCCCTTCTGCTAGATATGGCTTTGCACGCAGAGACTCGCTCCGATGCACCATTAACGCGCTCCATCGCGTGAGCAGTATGCAGATTACTTCGTCATCCTCGCTTCGCCGCGCGGCCTCAAGACCGTGTTCGTATATTGTATTGGCATGTTTCAATTCACCATGTAGTTCTGCGATACGGGCAAGATGAACCGATGTTAGGGCAAGATTTCGTACATCGCCAATGCTTTCCGCGATATCTTGCGCTCTATAGAGATATTTTTCCGCTGTGCTATGCTGACTTCGTACAATCCAAAAGTCCGCGAACGCATTAACTCCGTTCAAAAAGGCGGAAAAGTTCTCTTGTTCATAGGCAAAGTCAAGGGCGGTAGCAATGTTTCGCGCTTCAGACTCCAAAAGAGCATACTGCTGGAAATGGATTTCAGCAAAGGAGACAAAGAATGCAATCATGCGCTCTTTTGCCGCGTCTCTTGCTGCTTTGCTCATATCGTGAACAGTTTTTGCATAGTCCGCGATAGTCTGATGTAGTGTGTAATAGCCTTGTCCCTGACTCTCGACCAACCCGGCGTCAATCAATTCGTCCAACACATGCGGTGCAGTAGCACAGACTGCAAGAGCAGCGTCTTCCTGAAAGGTGTTTGGCTT
>CAXUGH010000031.1:4638-9271 GCA_964250365.1 uncultured Ktedonobacteraceae bacterium | reverse complement strand
TTTGGAATACTTGTACAGGCGGGAGCTACTTGCGTGAGCAACTGTACTCCCTTCTGAGTAGGCAATTCAGGTATGGTAATCACGATGTTGCCAGCGGCTGGCACTGCGACCTCGGCTTGTCGAGTTGTGATGAGATAGGCACAGCGTGGCCCACCTATTTGCAACTTCCTGACCGACTCTATATCCCATACGTCGTCAAGGACAATGAGCATGGAACGCGTGCCAATCGCACGCTTGAGTGTCTTCGTCATTGCCTCTATTGTTGGAAGCTTCTCGGTCTGAGCATTTGACAGACCGAGCATTTTTCCCCAGCGACTCAAAAGATTTGCAATATCTGGCTTATCACCCAGTCCAGCCCACAGAATACCATCCGAAAATGTCGTGCGTATCTCCTGATCGTGTACTAGCGATACCGCCACTGCTGTCTTGCCAACGCCTGGCAATCCCTTTAACGCAATTATTCTGAGTGCAGAATTCTTCATTAACTTGTGTTTGAGGCTAGCAAGAAGCTTCTCTCGCCCTAGCAGTGCAGGTGAGGGGGGATGAGGTATCGACGCGTCAAAGAGAGGAAATGCTCTTGTATTTTCAGAGGGCGTATCCACGTCGCTATTTGGGGAGGACGGGATGAGTCCAAGTTCGGCTGGAGTCATCCCAAACAGTTCACAGAGTTTTATACGGTAGACCGAGGAAGGGAAGATTGGACCACTTTCCCACCGAGAAATGAAATATGGAGCGGTGTCTATCTGTTTTGCGACATAGCTTTGCGACCAACCACGTTGTTCTCGTGCCTGTCGCAGTAACTTGTTAGCAGATTTCTGTTCCTTGTTTACAACCATCATAACTTCTCTCTTGCTCTCTAATAACCGTACACGACGATGAAGCACTACTATTCCTGTAACGTAGAGTACATTACAGACCATTCTTGTGTAAAGTGCTGAGTCATTCTATAAAATCTTGTAAGCGGTCGTGAAAATTCTCCTCGTGAAGTGCCACTTCTTCTCTATTTGCAAGCAGACTGCTCAAAATCTCTTTGTTGTCTATAGTGCGTGCTAGCTGAATACCTTGTTCATAGCGGTATATCGCTAGTGCAAGTACACCACACCTTTCGGCAATGCGCCCTAACGCAAGCCAGAGACGAGCTTGTACTTCTTTATCTGGTGCTGCTATAACATAAAGTAGTCCACGCTCTAAATGCTTCTCTGCAAGAGCGTAGAGACCACGCCCCTCCCAAAACGGTGCGAGAGTCAGCACCATTGAGACAAAAGGCTCATACATGCTGTGCTTTTCGGCTAATTGCAGTGCCGTAAGCAGATTTGTCGAACTTTGCTCCAATGTCATATAGTCTTTGTGGTACGCTTGCACAAAACCTTCGCTGTAGGTCACAAGACGCCGCTCCGCATCAATATCAGGCGGTTCAAGTCGCGCGTAATCAGTTATCGTTTGATGTAGCGCATAGCGACCAGATACACTTGTCTCCAATAATCCGGCATCGCTCAGGATATCTATTGTCTTTACATCACAATTTGCGACTGCAAGTGCGACTCTTTCTGAAAACGTATTAGGTTTCGGGGCAAGTAGCGCAAGCGCATGTAGAGCTTGCTGAGCTTCCATAGGTAGCTGTTGTACGCTCAACAGTATAACAGCATGTAAGGAAAAGGATATGCTAGTGGTATAACCCTGTAAGTCGGTTATGAGAATGGCGTTCTGCGTTAGGCGTAAACGCTCCTTCACATTCTGTAGCCTCTGTAGTGCTGCTCTGATACGTCTTGGTTGATTGCTATAAGCTTGAAGTTGTAGGTAGCTACCCATAATTGTAAGCACCAATGGGAGTCCGCCAGTTGAACGTACTAGCATATAAGCCGCTTCTGGTTCCTGTGTGACGACGTTAGGCACGAAACGTGTTAGTAGTTCGACGCCCTCGTTTTCGTCTAACTCATGCACAACCTCGGCCTGTTCTCCTGCGAACTGTACTGCTATTTGAGGAAAGCGTGTTGTGAGCAGGTAGGCGCAATTGGGACCACCTATTTTGAGTGCGAGAGCGTCTTCGATTTTCCACACGTCGTCCAGCACAATCAGCAGAAAGCGTTCGCCGATGATATCGCGTAGCATGTTAGCCCATCCTACTTTGTCGGTTGGCATTGCATCTTCTCCTGATTCAACGGCAAGTAATGCTCCCCAGTTACTCAGTAGCGTCATTATATTTGACTCTTGTCCTATAGCAGCCCAAAGAATGCCATCTCGAAAATGCGCCAAAATTTCTCTATCGTTGACGAGTTGATGTGCAAGTGCAGTTTTGCCAACACCGGGAAGACCACGTAGTGCGAAAGGTGCGAGTTGTTGTTGTGCGAGTAGAGAAGTTTTCAGACGTTGCAACAACTCGTCACGTCCCACAAGTCCCTGTATTTGCGTTGGTAGGGACGGAATAGCTGGATCATACACGGGTGGAAATGACTCATGTACAAGAGTTTCTTGTGCTGTGGAGGAAGCTGAAGGATGTTTTGTTTTTGTCCTTCTCGTTGTCTGTAAACCTAAATCCTCTTCACTAAGTTGAAAAAGTTGCTGAAGTTCCGCACGAAAATGAGGACCGGGGTGACTAGCTCCACGCTCCCAACGCCCTACTGTGAAACTGTTAGTTCCAATGCTTTGAGCAACATAGAGTTGAGACCAGCCTCGCGCTTCCCGTTGTTGTCTTAAACGTTGATTAGGAATGTTAGTCCGTCCACTCTTTCTTTTCATGCTTGAACTCCTCTTACGCAACTAATTCTTCTTAGTATGGAGAGTCGTCTCATCATTGCTTTACTATTTAGACGTTTCATTCTTTAATCTATGTAGTTATCTTATTTCCATCCTAACATGTAGACGTTTTAGAGAAAGGACTTCAAAATGATAACGATATGATATGTTTTGCAATACTCATTTAAGGCATACTTTAGGCAGAACGAAGTTGGATCGTTCAGTAAACGTAACCGAAAGGAAAACAAACATGACACGCATTACCTCTGCCTATCTATTGTCCTTTAATGCAGGTCCACACGACGACGATGGTCCCGACTCGGATAACGAAAATTTCGGTCCTTACGATGATGATGGCGGCGAGGGTGAGAAGCAGTAGAGCCAGTATCTAAACAAATCCTCCCGATAAGCCTCAGGCTTATCGGGAGGATTTGTTTAGATACTGGACAATCCTTGCGTTGCTTGATACGATAGGATGTATCTGTTTTCTATAAAGAAAGGGTACAACCATGACGCAGTTACAGACATACATTACCGAGCATGAGAATGCATTCCTCGAAGATTTGAAGGGCTGGCTACGCATTCCCAGCATTAGCACGCTACCAGAGCATAAGCCCGATATGTACAGCGCGGCAAATTATGCAGTAGCGGAGTTGCAGTGTATCGGCTTCGACAACACCGGCTTGATTTCAACACAGGGCAATCCTCTAGTCTACGGCGAATGGCTCAAAGCTCCAGGAAAGCCAACAGTTCTGGTTTATGGACACTACGATGTGCAACCCGTTGACCCTGTTGCATTGTGGCAATCTCCTCCCTTTGAACCAACGATACGCGATGGCAATATTTACGCGCGTGGTGCCAGTGACGACAAGGGGCAGACCATGCTCGTCTTCAAAGCCTTGGAATCGCTGATGCAGGTTAATGGCACCCTTCCCGTGAATGTGCGCGTTCTCATCGAAGGTGAGGAGGAGGCGGGCGGCGAGTCTATCGAATCCTATGTTAAAACTTCGCCCGAACGACTTCAATGCGACGCTGCATTTATCTGTGATACAGGCATGCCAGCGAAAGACATTCCGGCCCTCGTCTCCGGTTTACGTGGCATTGTCTATACAGAGGTTGAGGTGCATGGTGCGGTACGCGACCTGCACTCTGGCTCCTATGGTGGTGTCGCGCCGAATCCACTGCACGCGCTTGCCATTATCATTAGCCGTTTGAAGGATGCCGACGGTCACATTCATATTCCAGGGCTGTACGACAAATTGCGTAGGCCCACGCATGCTGAAAAAGAGTTCTGGCAGAATGACCCTCTGCATATCAACGAGTTGTTACGCGAAGAGATGGGCGTCTCGCAGCTATCGGGCGAGCTAGAATATCCACCGCTAGAGCGTATCTCGGCGCGTCCCACACTTGAAGTGCATGGTATCGCTGGTGGCTTCATTGGTGAGGGCGGGAAAACAGTCATTCCCGCCGTTGCGACGGCGAAGATTAGCCTGCGTCTACCCGCCGACCTCGAATCAGCCGAGGTGTTCGCGCTTTTCGAGCGCACCGTGAAAGAGGTTGCACCGCCCGATGTGACGGTGACAGTACGTAACTCACATGGTGGCGAGGGCATTCTCATCTCGCCCGACAGCCCAGCTATTCAGGCTGCGACACATGCTCTCGAAGAAACCTACGGCAAAGAACCTGTGTTTCTACGAGAAGGCGGCTCCATTCCGATTGCCGCACTCTTCGACAAGATACTTGGTGCCCCTGTTGTCATGATGGGCTTCGCTCTACCCGATGACAACGTGCATGCACCCAACGAGAAGTATTCGCTTGATCAGTTTTTCAAGGGTCTGCATGCTGTCGCACGCTTCTTTGAACTGATGGGGCAATAATAAGACAAGACCGCCCGCAGCAC
>CAXUGH010000031.1:0-4628 GCA_964250365.1 uncultured Ktedonobacteraceae bacterium | reverse complement strand
GGCGCCCCCACGTTTTTTTCAACTCATGGCCAAAAAAAACCCAACCCCCCCCCTCCCCACCCCTGGGGTTGGCTCTGTGGGGCCTTGTCTCTTTTCTTCCCAAAACCACGCACAAAAATTCCTCTACTAGCGCGTCTATCAGGTAATATACCGTCGTCGCTATAATAAAAATGTATCACCTATGAGATGTATGTGTAGAGGAATAACCATCATGACCCTGACCAAAGACCACTATATCGTGAGCAGACATGGCACCTTCGATACCGGCGATAGTCCGCACGTCACAACGCAGACCGACCTCGATCACCTCTTTCAAACATTGGCAAGCGACACTAATCGCCAGCGCTTAGTGCTACACTTTCACGGCGGCCTCGTCGATTTTGTATCCGGTATAACAACCGCTGAGAGCATCACAACGCTATTCGCGGATGTGCCCGCCTATCAAATCTTCTTTTTGTGGCAAACTGCCGTCTTCGATGTACTCTCTGAGGAGAGTTTTCTTGACGCAATTATTCCCAATATTAGCACCATTTTTGCCGACCCCTTTTTTCAACGGGTGTTGTTGCGCGTGACGCAGTTTGTGAAGGGCAAGGTTGACAGTGCTAACGATGGCGCGGTTGATCGCTGGCTCGACCTCCCTGATGAAGAGGAGGTGCTACAGGAACTGCAAAACCCTGACGATGGACAGGAGCCATATGCGGCGATTCCCTCAACAGCACTCCCCGAAGATGCACAACTACACAAACAAGAATATATACTGTTCCTCGACCTTCTTCTACACAATGATCCAATTCTAAAGCACGAGTCGAAAAAAATAGCGATTGCTCATGCACCAGAGGCCGTTAAAAAGAGTTTCGCGCACACGGAAAAGCAGGATGCAACACCACTTTCACATTCGTTTTTGGAACGTCTCCTGATCGAAATACGTGATGTCGTCACGGAAGATATTGCAAAAGTCGTGCATTTTTTTATGGTGGAGCAATGCGTCGAAGTTTTGAAAAATGTGATTCAGCGTTTCGCTCATTGCCGCGATCATGGCGTGTATCCAACGATTGTCGAGGAGCTTCTGCGTCAATTTTTTCTGGGCAAGATTGGCAAAGAGGTCTGGGAAGGCATTAAGCACGATGCTGCCTGTACGTTTGATGGCTCTGATAGCTGTACTGGTACAGCATTTGTACGTGGCCTCAAGGCACACTGCGAGACCAATCCGAACGCGCACATTACGCTCGTTGGGCATAGTGCGGGGAGTAACTACATCTGCGAGTTTCTACAACATGCCCACACGGTTCTACCATCGCAAGTAACCTTCGATATTGTCCTGCTTGCTCCTGCTTGTACGTATAAGCAGTTCTCCGATATGCTTAATGTGTGTCAGAATCGTATTCATGCTGTGCGTGTCTTTGCCATGAGTGATGAATTGGAGCAAAAGGACGCCCTCATTCCAGGTGTCTATCCTCTATCGTTGCTCTACCTCGTGTCGGGTCTCTTTGAGGACGAGGCCGACACACCGATTTTAGGCATGCAACGTTTCTTTATCAACAAACCCCTCTACACATTAGCGGACGTACAATTCAGTTTCCTCTACCTGAACAAGTACAAGAATTCGCACATCTGGTCGCTTACCACAGCCGGAGACGGTCTATCATCGAATGCAAAGTCGCATGGCGCATTTTATAGCGAAGAGGTCACGCTGAAAAGCGTCAAGTATGTTGTTGCAAATGGACTGAACTATAGTTAAAGTTCGAGGGCTTATACGTTAAATTCATAGGTAGCAGATTTGTAAATATGATGTAGATGGTCAAGAGGCGAGCTGTTCAGCTCGCCTCTTGACCATCTACATCATATTTACAGGATTATTTGGAGAGAGACATTGAGCAATAACAACCGTATTCTTATCATTGGTGGCAACTTCGCAGGGCTTGCAACGGCAATTGCACTGCGGCGCGTGGGGTTCGAGGTAGCTGTATTTGAGCGAGCAAACGAGTTACGCGGCATTGACGCAGGTGTAGTGGTGCAAATTACCGCGATGAAGGCTCTCAAGAAATTAGGTCTACTCGAAAAAATGCATACTATCACTGGCCCTTTCATTCAAGCAATCGAGATAAAATCGCCGCATGGTAAGTTGCTTGCAACGATTCCACAGAGCCATGTTGGGATGGAGCTTGGCGTACCTGCTGCCGTTGTGCAACGTGCAGAATTTCTCTCACTTCTGGCGCACGAACTCGAAGGGACAGACGTAGTACAGCTTAACGCCTCCTATACGCGCTTCGAGCAAGATGAAGATGGAGTTACAGCTTTTTTCGCCGATGGTCGTGAGGAACACGGAAAACTCTTGCTCGGTGCCGATGGTATCAACTCCTCTGTCCGCAAACAAGTGTTAGGTGACGCACCGCAACGCTACTCCGGCTATACCGCGTGGCGTGCCATGCCAGTTTTCAGCGATACCTCGTTTGACCCTGGCATGCTACAACAATTTTCGGGGCAGGGAAAGCTCTTCGGCGTCTATCCCGGCAAGGAACGCTTCTACTGGTTCGCGGGCAAAAAGACCGCCCCCAATGGTAACGATGCTCCTGTGGGGCGCAAGCAAGAGGTGCAGGAGCTTTTCAAGGGTTGGCCCGCCCCTATCGAGGCTGTCATCGCCGCTACAGATGAGGAGAAGATATTACGCAACGATGTCTATGATCGTCCTCCCAGCGAGCGTTGGGGAAATGGACGTGTAACGCTCCTTGGTGATGCGGCGCATCCAACTACGCCAACGCTAGGGCAGGGAGCGGGTATGGCAATCGAGGATAGCGTTGTCCTGGCAAAAGAGCTGGCTCTTGCATATGACCTGAACGACTACGCCGCCGTCGAAAATGCTCTGCGTGCCTACGAGCGTAACCGCATGCCGCGTACTGCCTTCATCACAAATGAGTCGTGGCAGCTTGGTAACACTCTGCTCGTCACAAACCCCGTGCGGAGCCGCATTCAGGAAACCTTCCTACAACTCACCCCCAAAAGCGTCTGGCGCAAACGCGGCGAGGCCGACGCGGAATACGAGGCATAGAGCCATGCATAGATATCCTAACACCTCTCCCTTGTTTGTGTGTATGAGGTCGTGTATACTTGCAAACATAGTTACAAAGAAACTCATTAAGGATGATGTATGACAACAATACCTTCTTTATTTCAATCAACGCCCGACTTTCCACCTCTGCCTATTAAGGATACCTATAATAAAGACAACACCGTTACATTGTGTCATGGCGATGCGCGAACGTTTCTCAAAACAATTCCAGATGGCGACATATCACTTGTTGTTACCTCTCCTCCATACAATATCGGGAAGTCCTACGAGCGCAAGCAAGGCATTGCGGCCTATCTCGAAGAGCAAGAGCAAGTTATTTCCGAATTGACCAGAGTTCTTAGCGAGCAAGGAAGCATCTGCTGGCAAACTGGCAATTACGTCGATGATGGTGAGGTATTTCCGCTCGATATATATTTCTATCCAATCTTCAAAAAACTGGGATTGAAGTTACGCAATAGAATTATATGGCGTTTCGAGCATGGCCTACACGCCTCAAAACGCTTCTCAGGCCGCTACGAAACAATCCTATGGTTCACCAAAAGCGATAACTACACCTTCAATCTCGACCCTGTACGCGTTCCCTCGAAATATCCTGGAAAGCTCCATTTCAAGGGTGCAAAACGTGGGCAACCCTCTGGTAATCCATTAGGTAAAAACCCCTCTGATGTATGGAAATTTCTCCGTGAAGAGTGGGAAAGTTGTGATTGGGACATTCCCAACGTCAAATCTAATCACATCGAAAAAACCACTCACCCCTGTCAATTTCCTGTAGAACTGGTAGAACGCTGCGTCCTCGCCCTCACAAATGAGGATGACAGAGTACTCGACCCATACAGCGGTGTAAGTTCAACTCTGCTAGCAGCACTGATGCATGGTCGTAAAGCAGCCGGTGTAGAGAAAGAGGCAGAATACATCAATATTAGCAAAGAGCGTATTGCTCAATTGGCTAACGGCACACTCAAAACGCGTCCACTTGGACAACCAGTTCACAAACCAACGGGACGCGAGAAGGTGGCTCAGGTGCCGCTTTCATGGCAAAAACAAAACGATGAAGAGACAAACATATCATCTCTTCGATGACTGATGACAAACAAAAGAGGCGTTTCAAAATCTATTCACTCTACTCATGAAACCATAGGCGTATATCTGCCTGATCTTCTTCGGATGTAGGAAGAATGAGCGACGTAGCTTGAGCATATCGCTCTGCTTCCTGGACTTGTTCAACAGTAAGTCCAAGATTCTGAGCAATCGCTTGTGGAGTCTCTCCACGGCGCAGACGGATGATGATGCCTTCAACCGTGATTCGCGTTCCGGCAATAATCGGTTTTCCTTCTGCAATACGAGGATTTTTGGTAATATGGAGATACCGATTCATAATTACCTCGTCTTATTCCTATCAACAAGTATACGTCCAAAGAGTGTGAATATACAAGCTTAAAAATACTTGCTGATAAACAATAACAAACCAAAGAGGCGTTTGCCCGGTGGGGGCAACCCCCGTTTGGTTGTTTTTTTTTTAATAAACATGAGACCCCCAAGCAACCCCACCCCCCCCACCCCA
>CAXUGH010000030.1:18145-26490 GCA_964250365.1 uncultured Ktedonobacteraceae bacterium | reverse complement strand
GCCATCATCGGCGATGAGCAGAGTAACAATGTCTTGATGTTTCTGTACCGAAAGCGACACATGGTGTGCATGAGCATGGCGTGCGATGTTGGTTAAGCTTTCTTGCGCGATGCGAAACAGGGCAATCTCGTATGCTGAAGGAAGTAAATGCTTCTCGTGCGTCTCTACTAATCCGTTGATGACGAGAGCGACGGTGAGATGTAAACGCTCCCGACTATCTTCTACGAGCCAGCGGAACGACGATATCAGTCCCAGGTCATCGAGTGTGCCAGGACGTAGCTGTTGCGCCAGCACGCGTACTCCGTCGAGCGTCTGTTGCAGTAACGTATTCATGTGAGCAATGCTACTGGTAAGTTGCTCCTGGATTTGTGGACTGATAGCACTTGTAGGTAATGCCTGTATACGTTGTGATAGAAGTTCTGTATGAATGAGGAGTGCGGTAAGGTTCTGGCCTGCTTCATCGTGTAGTTCGAGGGCGATACGTCGTTGCTCCTCTTCCTGAGCTTGAATAATAAGCATCGTCTGTTCGCGTCGTGCCGCCTCTAATTTGTCGAGCATGGTATTGAATGCGTGGGCTAGCTCGCCCAC
Organism: uncultured Ktedonobacteraceae bacterium; assembly: GCA_964250365.1. Taxonomy (GTDB): domain Bacteria; phylum Chloroflexota; class Ktedonobacteria; order Ktedonobacterales; family Ktedonobacteraceae; genus JBBQVS01. The sequence continues at coordinate 25,902 of CAXUGH010000030.1, read as the reverse complement.
TTCTGACGCCGAGGTCGAGAGTTGAGCGCGTTCATTCGTTTTTCCTTTGCTTATAGCGCGGATGGTTGCTAAAAGGTTGTAGAGAGGTCGAAAGTTGGCGCGGAGCAGGAAGATATTGGTGATAAGCGTGAGCATGGTCGAGATAACAATAAAACCGGTATCAATCAGGTAGTGATGTGTCTCAAGGCTATGACTTGTTACCCATAAGCCAGCAAGTGCCTCGCCAATGAGAAGGACGCTATTGCCAAGAATAACTTTTTCAAAGAGTGAAAGCTCAAGAAGTTTTTTTCTCATTGCATCTTATGTTACCTGAACGTAGAGGTTTTGCTGGGACGGTGCAAATCCCTCTGCTAATGCCTGTACCGTAATCGCCCAGGGACCAACCATGAAAAGATGAAGCCGTACAAGGTACTCTCCATGTCCGAGAGATTGAGTCATAATCTCTTTTGTTGGCATATCCATGTTCGTCATATTTGCCCGTGAAGAAATGGAGGCTTGTTCTATTGGAATCCCCTGTCTATCGGTCAAAGACAACTTTATCATAACTAGCTCATCCGTCACGATTTGCTGTTGAAGGACGTGGAGGCGCAAAATGTTGGGAGCATGTGGTTGATACGATGCCGCCAGGAGCAAGCTTCCAATGCACGTAAATGCCAGTAGGCACCAGAAAAACGGACGCACACGCATGATAGAAACTCCGTGAGTGAGTAGATATAAACGCTACAAAAGCTAGAAATACTAAGTATGATACAGAAAGTATAGATGCTGAGCAATGGGGGTGTCTATAAGGATAACTACCTATTTTGCAAAGGAAAACATCATAACTCGGTGATGCCCTTCTGAGCAAGTTTGTCTCGCAAGTGCTTAATGCCAAGACGCATGCGAGCTTTGACCGTCCCAAGAGGTATTCCATACGTTTCGGCTATTTCTGCATGTGTCCAGCCATGAAAATATGCTAATTTGATGACAAGACTTTGCTCAGGAGACAGTGTGTTTAAGGCAGACTGTATATATTGTGCTTGAATAGAGTTCCACGCGCCTTCCCATGCATCGGGTTGAGCAGTGTTCTCATCGCGGTCAACCTCTTCCCACTCTGCCTGCTTTAATGTAGAGCGACGTTTCACCGCTCGCAAATGGTCAATAGCACGGTTATGAGCAATCGAAAAAAGCCAGCTACGCACCGGCCCCATAGAGGCTGAGTAGGAGTCGGCACGTCTGAAGACTGCCACAAACACCTCCTGTAGCAAGTCTTCCGCTAGTTGATAGTCGGAAACCATGCGATAGACGATGGTGTACAGGATGCGATTATAGCGATCATACAACGGCTCCATTGCCCATGCATTTCCTTTGGAAAGCTCATGTATGAGCATCTCATCGGTAATCTCCTCGTCCGACCGAGAGCTGTCTTGCGGTGGCTGCATAATGTTGTCATGACCACCTCTATTAAAAATCGACATATACCCTTCTTCTCTGGTTCTATTGCAGCCTGTACAGGCAATTTATCTTAGCATAGGGTTGGAAAAAGAGCAATAAAATTTTTGTTATGAAACTTTTGCTATGACTTCTGTTCTGTTGCTGGAAACGCTTTTCTCTCCATTTGCTCGAACGCAAAACGGAGCGATGATGGAATTGGATGAGGACGACCTGTGAGATAATTGCACCACACCATCACCGTTCTTCCTGTAGCGAAGATGTGTTCATGCTCGTTTCTGTCCCGTATCTGTTGTTCCATGATGAAGCTGGTGCGCCCGACATGCACAACACGTATACCAATCTCCACGCTATCTGAACGCACAAGCGGTAGTTGATAGGTACACGTCGCCTCTTTCACTAACAAGCCATAGTGACTCCCGTTGGGATTAGTGCGAATACGTGGGTTGTGAGGTGGATGCGAGACGATGCTTTCTACTTCCTGATGTTCCTCACGCGAAGGCCACTCCTTGAGCCATGTGTCCAATGAGTCCAGATAAAAGCTTCGTGCCTCTTCAAAATAGGTGAAATAAACGGTGTTGTTGACGTGTGCGAGAGGGTCGAGGTCACGAAAGCGGATTTGTACCGGATACCAAGAAGGAAAGTTGTTGTCCACGACTTCGTGTTCCTTTCTTTTGCCCGTTATGAGCATATCTTGTCTACATCATAACCCAAATAGTCAACTTTGCCAAAGAGCAAAAAACATTGCAATTTCAAATGACAAAAATTTGCTAAAAAAGGAGTAATCCACATCCTTAAAGGCAACGTATACTAGTGTGATACCGGGTTAAAGGGGGGGATGGCGTAGCAGCAGCAAGAATGCGATTCCACTTCAAATCGTCGCAGCCGCTACGACTCTAAAACCTTGGAGTGGGTATCACATTCCTTATTCTATAGCTATTCTTCCGTCTACCAGAGATGCATATACCCTTCTCTTTCCTTCTCTGGTCCTGGGAAAGGTCTCCAGCGTCCATTATGTATGGATGTACTGGAGACCTTTCTTTTGGAGAAAAATTTTTTAACTCAGCAGTAGAAACTTTTCATGACATGTAGCCGTAATTACAGTGAATTGGTTGTGTTTGAAGATGAGAATGTAGCGTGGTATGTTTATGTTGCCAATTCATTAGCAAAGGAAATGTATGAAAATTGCACATATCGCTCCCCCCTGGATACGTATTCCTCCTAAGAACTATGGAGGTACCGAGGCTGTTATTGCTAACTTAGTGAATGAGCAAGTTGCTCAGGGGCACGATGTAACTCTGTTTGCCCCCGGCGATGCAAAGACAGAAGCTCAGCAAGTACCATTTTTTCCGCGATCTTTAATTGAAACGGGTGTGCCCTGGCAAGGTCATCTCAAGGCGTTTTATCATTTCTATAAGTCGGTCGAATATATAAAAGAACACGATTTTGATATCGTTCACACGCATCTTTCTTCTAGTTCAGATATGTACCTGTTTCCCCTTATGACCTCTCTCGTCACACCGCGTTTGACGACGTTACATAGTCATTTCCCTTTTGATCGCGTTCAATCGTGGACGGGCGATGCCGACGAGTATTATAAAGAGTGGTTTTTGCCCGAACCAATGGTTGCTATCAGCGAATATGAGCGGCGGCACACTTCTTATCCACTCAACTTTGTTGGTGTTGTGCATCATGGTTTGCCAGCAAGTTCTTTTCAACATAAGATAAAGCAAACGGGCGATTGTTTTGCCTGGCTAGGACGCATCGTTCCTGAAAAAGGTGCCCACCTCGCTATTCAGGTTGCTTTGGAAGCTGGCGTTCCTCTGACGCTTGCAGGTATTGTAGACAAGCATCTGCCGGAAGCGGTGATATACTTCGAGGAGCAGATAAAACCGCATGTAGACGGAGAACAGATTAAGTACATTGGTCCCGTCAATACACGTCAAAAAATTAATTTGTTAAGCACGTCTCGTGGCTTCCTGAATCCTATTCTCTGGGAAGAACCGTTTGGCATGGTGATGATCGAGGCTATGTCCGTCGGTTGTCCCGTCATTTCATTTGCACGCGGCGCGGCATCTGAAATTATTGATGATGGCACAAGCGGCTTTCTCGTTGATACGGTAGAAGAGATGGTCGAGCGTATTCCACGCCTTGACGAACTGAATCGAGCAACCATTCGTGACTACGTAGAGGAAAAATTTTCTGTGCGAACAATGGCACAGAAGTATGTCAAGCTTTATCAGAAAGTCATTGCAGACGCAAAAAAGGCGAGACGTGAGAGTCGCCTCAAAGATAAAGACGATGTTTCACTTCAGCCCGCCTTTGTCACGTCGCCAACACCAACGCTTAGAGTAAGCGTTCCTGCTCAGGTGTCGTATCAGAAGCATCGGGCGAGTAAGGCAAAGCCGGAAGAGCAACGAACGTAGCGACGCGTCGATAGAGTTCCACACAGATATCGGGCGAATGCACCTCGAAGGGGCAGTGGCAAAACACATACAACGTTAAACCTTGTGCAAGCCATTGCCCCAGTTGCTGCGCCCATTCATCGAGAAATGGCGCATTCACCTTAGCATCAGGATGCCCGATATAGCGCACAAACGCAAAGTCGGTTGTGGTGACAATCTGTAGCGGCAAATTTGGCTTGCGCTCACGATCTTGTAGCAACTGCTGCTCCTGCTTCGTTCCCGTGCGAATTGGGCGTGTATCCATTAACACGCGGGCAACGTTGTGGCGGCGTAACATGTCATTTAAGGAGTCCGCTCCTTGCTCCGTATAAAAGCTGGGATGACGTACCTCGACCGCTAAACGCACATTAGTAGGCCAGAAATTTAGAAACGCCTCTAACTCTGTTAGATGACTCGGTGCAAACGCGGGTGGAAGTTGTAGAAATATTGGTCCTAATCGTGTTCCTAAGCCGCGCATTCGTTCCACAAACGCCAATGTTTCCTCTTTGCGCCTGTCGATATGCGCTTCATGGCTGATATCGCGTAACACCTTGGGGCAGATACGAAACGTCTCCGGTGTCTCCTGTCGCCAGCGTGCAACCGTTTCCTCGGAGGGGAGAGCATAGAACGTTGTGTTACCCTCAACAGTCAATAGTTTCCTGCTATACAATCGCAAAAAATCGCTCGCTTGCGTTTTGGGTGGAAAGAAATTATTGTGCCCAACCCATTCTTTGTACCCCCAGGCGGGGCAACCAATATAGAACATATATCTACTCCTTTTTGTTGTATTATAATCCGCTTTTGAGGTTCTGCAACAAGCTTGACAAGAATACAAATGTATGTCACTATATCAAAGGTCAAGTTATCAAAAGTAATATTATACACGTATCGCATACCTCTCGAAACGCTTGCTTCTGATGGAGTCGTTATAGATGTTCGTTTTCCAGGCGTACCCCTTTTTGCTAGTGAAAGGCGTTGCTCATGGCGATTACATACGCTCCCGAAATCGAGGAACTCGAAGCTCCTCCAACCGAAACACTTCCCGAACGTGAGACTGGCGGTTGGTCGCCTCGTCCTCAACCACGCATCGGCCTCGATCTTGGGAGCGACGACGAAATGCTGCTCATCGAAAATAACACCACCATCTCCTGGAGCCTCTATAGAGACTATCACCAGCTTGGCATCATTGATCCAGATGAACTACTCGTCTTCCACATCTGTAAGCGCGGCACTCTCAATGTTCGCCCTCTCAATACAACAGATATTGTAGAGTACCTTGTGTTGCCTCTGAACTACTTCGTCAATCAGGTATATATCTACAGGCACTCTATCGACGAAAATGTCGAGGTCTATGACATGCGAGCCACTTGAGAGTAGCCCTAAAGGGTCATTTTGACCGTATATACCGCTATCCAACGCGACCATACGTTATACTATTCAAGAACTTGGATAGAAAAATTTTGTGTGAGGGTAACGTATGTTGTCTGCCGTAATCACGGCCCTATTGCTTGTGCTGATGGTCGCAATCGTCACAAGCTTTATTATTGGTGGCTGGCTTGCACATCGCCGTCACAAGAAGGCATTACTCGTACAACGAGCATCTGCTGAAACGAGTCCTTTGCTTCCTTTGAGTAACGCGGCACCTTCTCTAGTTTTACCGGCTTCCTGGTACACACGCCGCCGCACGCTTGTCTCGCTCAGCTTTATTATTATGGTGCTGCTCACACTGTTCATCCAGAGCGGCTTGACCGAAGGCGGACTACGTACACTGACAAAAGGTATTGGTTTTTCTTTTCTAAGCGTCTCACAGGCTAGTGACGTAAAGATGATAGCGCATTCTAATACCGTTTCTTACGTGCCTATAAATGCAAGCGCACGCGTTGTACGTATTGACTCCGCCTCACGTACACAATATTACACGAACTATCAATATCAGGTCTGGTCGTACTCATCATGTTCGGGCATTGCGATGGCAACGGTCATGAATGCGTATGGGCAACATCTTATTGCCGCCGATGTGCTACAGGTGGAATTGAATCTCGGAGTCTATGACGTAAATCTCGGCTTGCTCCGCGAAGAAGGCATCGCCCTCACCGCTGCTCACTACGGTTTCGATGCCGGCCTGAGCCATGCGCGTACCCTGCAAGACATTATCGCTCTTAGCAATTCCGGCAAACCAGTGATTGTCGGTGTGCGTGACGGTTACTACTACCCCGGTGGACACATTTTCGTGGTGTACGGTGGTGACAATCAGAATGTCTACATCGCCGACTCTTCTCGCGCAAACTTCCAGCACATGTCATACGGCATGTTTACAGGTATGTGGCAGGGCTTTAGCGCAGTGCTAACTCCACATCAATAAGTGAACTAACAACAAATACACAAAAAAGGAAGTGGCACACATGCCACTTCCTTTTTTGTATATGTTGTTAGTTTAGTAAATCATAATCGGGGTGTACAATTTGACGAAGCCGTAGAGCCACCCTGCATCCGTCTTTGCCATATTCACACAGCCATGTGAACCCTGAGACGAGAATGGATCACCACTATCATCGGTATGTGGATAGTTCGTCCCTGGTCCATAGTTGGCACGCCACCAGCTATCGTGAATGAAGTAGCCTTGACTGTGATACTGCATCGCAAAATTGATGGGCGTGGGCGGATAATAGTCGGGCGAACTTTGCGGAACACCAGATTTGAACGTAGTTGGTGACTGCTTTCCCTCGACCCACCACACACCGGCAAGCGTTGGTTTGTTAGGTCGCCCTGTCGTCACCAGAAACGATTTGACCAGCTTGCCATTGTCGTAGACGCGCATTGCCTGCTCTTCCAACGAGACAATCACTACACGCTTGTTGCTATTGCCATAGTGCTGCATCAGTTGAATGTCTGTCTGGTGAACCTGATTGTACGGCGTCTTATCGCTACTATTTGTGGTCATGGCCTGAAAGTTGGTCAGGTACATATTGAGGTCGTCAACTGTCTGCTGATAATCGTCACGCGTTTTTGCCGCGTTCAATTCGTCCTGCGCCCAGCCTCCCATACCGTTCGGTCCATATTCATAGCCGAGTGAGTAATCGGTATTGTTAGAGGTGTCGTGATACTTGTGTTGCTGTCCCCATGATGCAACCTCCTGATTTAATTGCTGCAATAGGCCGTTACTCTCGGCTTTGAGCGCAGGTAACTGAGTCGCGTTTATATGACCGTTGAGCGTTGTCAAAGCCGCTTTATAAGCCGCATCTGTTTTCGCTGTTTGTAAGGCTTGTTGGTCTGCATCATATTGCTGCTGATACGTCGTCGTGTCGCCTCCGTATTGCTTCAGCAACGCAATCTCTTTCTGAAACGCTTTAAGTTGCGTGGCACCCTGATTGCTTAATGTTGTATCAATCGTGGGCGTAGGTGTCATAGTTGGCGTACTCGTAGCATGCGTTGTAGTTGCGCTAGCGGTGCCAGGGAAATTACATGCGCTTAACAACAGCATACAGAGAAGAAAGGCACTCAGCGAGAGAACGACTGCTCTCTGTCTCTTAGCGACTTGATGCGGTATATTTTGCATTGTTTTCATAAGTTTTTCCACATAGCTTTCTAGGAAGGCATATAAACTCTATATATTATACTGTATAACGCGAGGGAAACGAGAAAATACTCGATGTATAGAGTGTACTTACATCGCTGCGTTTTGTCTGTGAATTAGCTCACTAAATGTTGTACCACAAATGGGAAGAAGCGTGTACTCGCAAGCAAACGCTCTTGAGTTGTGGCAATGGCTAGTTCGCTTTTATCACAGGCGATCCAACGACGATGAAGCTTTTCGGCGACGACGGGAGTCACGCCACTTCCACAAAAGCAATCGAGAACAAGGTCATATTCCTCGGAGGAGGC
>CAXUGH010000030.1:5004-18045 GCA_964250365.1 uncultured Ktedonobacteraceae bacterium | reverse complement strand
GCGGATTTCGTGTAGAGCAGAAGCGTATCATGCTTACGAGCGTAGCCTTTTTGCGAGCGACCACCTCCAGAGTGATAGTGCCAGATAATTTCGTTGCGAAAGCCGCCTCCTTCGCTTTGCTTAAATATTTCATCGAGCATAAGCTTTACATAATGCGTCGTGCGCCAATCAAGGTGAACGTAGATGCTACCATGCTCGGCAAGCAAGAGATACAGAAGCGAGAGTAATTCGTATAGCCATTGGAGATAGGTATCTATATCGTTGCCCCATGTATCTTTATATGCAACCTGTGAGCCAGATGTGAAGACACGACCGGTCATGAACGGTGGGTCAATGTAAATCAGATTGACCTGAGCGGCAAATTCTTTGAGCAAGAGCGGAAGTAGTTCGCTATTGTCGCCGAGGAGTAGACGATTATGCCACGAGAAATGTTGAGGCTTGTCATCATCTGATTGTGGCATGGAAGTTTGTATTGTGTGGAGAGAATAGGGAATGGAAGCCTGTGTGTAGAAATATGCCTTTGTGTTTGTTTTGCCCTTCCAAATAAGTTCCGCCATAAATTATATACCTATTCTTTTTCAGATGCCTTCCCTGCAAACACGTCCATCATAGGGGAGATTAGGGCTACTGTCAATTGCATTTTTTGCACAACCAAAATACCTACGGTATGCTGACTGCAAGATGAAACACGTTTATACATAACGATGTATGTATACCCTGCTAGCCTAGAGAAGAGATACTCATGTTCAAAAAATTTACGAAGATAACCTTGCTGCCATCGCTACTCTTTTGCGTTTTGCTTATTTCAGCTTGTAGCATATCGAAGGTAGGTACTGTTCCAAGCGGAACGCCTGATCGCGGAAATGGGACGCCTGCTACCATTCCTACTGCTACATCATCGCAAAACGTGTCTTCTGCTCCCGCTGGAACGCTAGGAGCCTCTTATGCCTTTGTGCGTAAGGACCAACTGTGGGTCGCTGTGCAGGGTGCGAAACTCACGCAGATGACACACTTCAACTATGACCAGACGCCGACCGTCTTCTGGCATTCGCCGCTGTGGTCGGCGGGCGACGCAAATCTCGTCCTCATCATGAATGCAGCCCCTACTGGTGCGGGTGGCGGTGGTTGCCCTGCACCCGATCCAAGCGCGAATGGTGCGCTTTACGTCATGAACACCAAAACGCAGCAATTTACGCAACTTACTCTTCCAAACGTCTCAAACAATGTGCAGATGAGTGGTGCGCCACACGCAGACTCGTGGCAATATGCGTTCTGGCAGGATACAACACATCTGTTAGCGTGGTACAATAGTAGTCCAGGTAAGACAGGCACAGGTTTATACCGCTATGACGTAGATGCACACACGTTGACACAGGTGCTACCCCTGAGTGCATTAGGAGCTTCGACCCTGTTCGACCCGCAAAAGAATATGCCATTGCTGCTTTCGCTTCGTTACAGTAGTGGACAACTTTTTTATCAGGTAGTCGTACATCCTTTTGAACAACAAAGTCAGATCGTTCTTTACAGTCATTCGTTGACACATCCTGAGATGCCGAGCAAGCAGTTGTTACAGATGGGCGGCGAACCCTGGTGTGCAGACGCGCAAAGCGGAGCCTTTGTAAAGCCAGGGTGGGATGTCTCAGCCGATGGGCAACAGTTGGTGGCACAAATGATTTCTGCGACGGGTCCAACGCAATCTGTTGGCACTGTGCAAGTACTGAACTTGAATGATAACTCAACCACTGGTCTCTTTGCACAAGTATCGCCAGACATGTTGAGCCAGGACGTTGTGTTGACGTGGGGACCTGATAGCCAGACAGTAGTGGTGACTGCCTATCACACGATGACGCAGAAGGGACCCTATTCAGCATCGCTTGCCAATCCAACAGCTATGCAGCAATATGCGCCGAATGTGGTTGGGCAGGTAGTGTGGCGTGCCGATAGTGCCGCGTTCGCACTACAAAATACGGAGATAACAGATACAACGGCACCTTCTGATGTCTATGTGTTTGCGCCAGGAGATGCACACGGGCAGAAGTTGCTTGCCGATGCTCATAATTTTTCATGGGGATGAGAATACATGCAGAACGCCCTTTTAGTTTTTGTCAGTCTGATTGCGTATGGCGCAGGAGTGTATCTACTCCTGCGCGTTACTCCAATGCTGCTTCGTAGACAATACGACGAAGGGCTATTTCTGGTCATCGCGGCACTGGATATTTTCGGTGCCTTGCTTGCTTTTGGTGGTGTTGTCCTGCCTCTCGCGCTCTTTAGTGGTGCCTTGCCCGCTCGTATTTTCGGCGTACTCCTCTTGCTTGGCCTGTTGGTTGTTTCCGCACGCCTCACCAATCGTAGTTTGCGCCCACGCGTAACGAGCGGCACCTTCCGTTCCTCGCGCATTATCGCAGGTGTCTACAGCATCTTCCTCGTTGTGGCTACTCTCTACTACATTGTGCAAATCTTCGTCGTAGGTCGCTGATACATCGCGGCTCTGTGCTATGATAGATAGTAGTTCGGAAATACCATCTACTTGAAATCGAAACACTGGTGCCTTATGATTGTACGCGATATAATGACAACTTCCTTGACAACAGTCGCGCCCGACGATACGTTGAGCCATGCGACCAACTTGTTGCGTCAACGACAGGTACACCAGTTGCCGGTCACACGAACTTTACCTGTGACCGAGCCTCATGCAGAGTATCAAGTACATGAAACTCTGCAGATTCTTGAAGGCATGCTTACCTCTCAGGATGTAGACCTTGTGGTTGCCCTTGCTCGCCAGGATGCATCGAGCGACGTGCTTCATCGCTCATGGCAAGAGCGTCATGTGGTTGAGGTGATGCACCGCGCTCTTATTCGTGTCACGCCGATAACATCAGTTTCGTCAGCCGCCCAGATTCTTGTGGAGCGTGGTTTGAACTATTTGCCGGTCGTCGAATACCGCTCTGTACAGAACGAAACGCTGCCGCAGCTCGTCGGGCTAGTGACGCGTAGCGACCTGTTGCTGGCCTTCGCACGTTCGCTTGGCGCGTTTGAGCCAGGAATGCAGCTAGACATAACGCTTCCTCTCGGTTCGCCCGCGCCGCTTGCAGAAGCTCTACGTATCGCCGCCGAACTGCATATGCAGGTGCGTAGTATTACCGCCGCACCGCTCACAAGCCCTGTACCCTTGATCGCTACGTTACGCATTGGCACCATCAATCCAACGCCTTTTCTTGAGCGTTTGCAAGAGGCAAATATACACTATGCGCTAGCGAATGGAGCGACTCATGCCTAACACATCTCTTTCAGGGAAAGTGCGTCTACTGTTTGAGCCGAGCGAGTTGCAGTACAACTTTGGTCCAGAGCATCCATTGCAGCCCAGTCGTATCGAAGCATTGATAGACCTGCTCGAAGAGACAAATATATGGCACTACGCAGAGCAACAGACACGCCTTCCTCTTCGCTCCGCCACCTTTGAGGAATTGAATCTTATTCACACCCAGGACTATATTCACGCTGTGCAACGGTTGAGTGTGCCTGAAGAGTCGACGCTCTCACAGGCAGAGCGCGAGGAGCGGGCACAATTAGCACTTCAATATGGTTTTGGCGATGGCGATACCCCCGTTCTTTCAGGTATGCACGAGGTGACGGCGAATATCGCTGGTGGGTCGTTGGTGGCGTTAAGTGCGGTCATGGGGTTGCCGGAGGGCGGCACATTCGCCAGCGAAGACGAGCGACCGCTACATATCTTTCATCCCGCAGGTGGTCTTCATCATGCGTGGGCTGAACGCGCCTCTGGCTTCTGTGTTTACAACGATGCTGCCGTTGCGATTGCCCATGTCTTGCGTGCAAGCGAGGCAAAAGTGCTATATATCGACTTCGACGCGCATCATGGCGATGGTGTGCAACGTGCATTCTACGACGACCCACGCGTCATGACCATCTCTTTTCATGAAACTGGTCGCTATCTCTTTCCAGGGACGGGCGATATGCTAGAAATGGGCAATGGCGTCGGGCGCGGCTATTCCGTCAATATTCCTTTGGAGCCATTTACGGAGGATGAGTCGTATACGGAGGCAATGGATGCTCTGCTCTCGCCGCTGCTTACCTCGTTCGCGCCAGACGTGATTATTAGCCAGCATGGATGTGATACGCATGCGTGGGACCCACTCACTCATCTGCACCTCACTTTGCGTGGCATTACTCGCCAGATGAAAACAACGCATTCATTAGCGCATACCTATTGTGCCGGTCGCTGGGTTGCCCTCGGTGGTGGTGGCTATGACCTCTATCGCGTTGTGCCGCGTGCGTGGAGTGCGTTGTGGGCGGAAATGTCCGAACAAACGCTTCCCGAACGGCTACCCGATGCATGGATTGCACGGTGGCGACCTAAGTGGCTCGCGTTGCAAGAGCAAGAAGAGGCCGCACAAGAGGTCATGGGCAAAGCACACGAAGCACAACTTTTCCCTGAACTCTTTCAGGATAATCCCGCCGACTTTCCAGCGCAGCCGCGTCGCTGGTCGATTAGCAACACAAATAGTCATACCGTTGCACTCGTGCGGCATTTGCTTGTGCCCTACCCTGTGCGCCATGCCTTTCCTTCGCAGAGGCAACGTTCTCCGTTATCGGGTCTCTTCGATCTGCTGCATATGAATCGCGTCAGTGTACCCTCACGTAGCAAAGTCCTAGAGACTGCGAAGGGCACAGTGCTGTTGCGCGATTTTTGCCCACCATCACTTGTAGAACGTTTGAAAGCGGATGATGGCTTGCGAGCCTTCGCACGCTTACCCGAACGCGAACATCAGCTTCTTCTGAATATCGCTAAGAGTCCAGATTGCGCCCTAACCCTTGCACATACGCCAACCGGCGATATTATCGGTGAAGTGACTATTGCTCCCGCTGATGACTGGTGGGAGGGCATCGAAAATGTTTATGAGGTTGCCATCGAGGTCAGTTCAAACTGGCGTAATCTCGGTATAGCCAAGCAGTTGTTGAGCTTCGCGCTCGAACTCGACGCCCTGGAGGACATGATCTTTTTCGCAATGGGTCTCTACTGGCACTGGGACGCCGAGGGACTGAGCATCTCCGTCTACCGCTACCGAGAACTAATTGCGCGGCTCTTTGGTTCGCAAGGCTTTACTGAGTATCCAACCACAGAGCCAAATGTCAGTATGGAACTCGCAAACGTCTTTCTCGCACGCATCGGCAATCGTGTTGACAAGCGTGTTGTCAGCCAATTCTTGAGCCGCCTCTTGACCACGCCCAATCTTTCAGTTATGTAACGATTAACTGTTTTCCCAAAATCCAACTCCAACAAAAATGCGTAGTCATGTATGAGAAGCAAACGGTCGATTGCTCCGTGCGTCCAAGTTGGAGAATCTCAAGTAGACCGGATGTGCTTCTCCTATAATAATGGATACATATTTCCTAAAAAGATGTAATCCGTTTGTAAACCATCGTCGTAGTATAGGGTGAGAAGCGGAGAAGACTGATTGTCAAGGCGCCCACCGTGTCAATCCACGAAAGAAGTCGTTCGCCTTCTCATTCATCCACCTCTACTCTGAATTATTTTAGATTAGATGTGCAGGTTATGTTGGACAGTCAACATGATGACAAACTGTGTTGACTCGTAACAGTCATTGTATGGAAGGATTATCTCAACAATGGAAAACTCAAACGAGACAGTCAAGGCAACCTCACGTCGTAAGGTATTGAAGGGTGCTCTAGCAGGTGCCGCAGGTGCTACTGGACTAGCTGTTGCAGGAACAACCATCTGGTCGAACACTGCAAAATCGGCCTCAGCACACAATTCAAATTGTGTAACACCCATCGGCGAAATTCTCACCATCGCTCGTACTGCCGAGCGTCTAGCGGTAACGTTTTATACCAATGGCTTGAAGCATGCTGAGAGACTTGGTATCACAGGTGCTGATCGGGCGTATATCCGTGCTGCCTTGATCGAGGAGCAAATTCACGAGTTGTATCTTGCCTCAGCAGGTGGCGGTGTTCTCGCCAGCACATTCAGTTTCCCACAAGGCGAAGAGACCTTTGAAGATTTGAAAGTCTTTATTGCAACTCAGCAGCAGCTAGAGGGTGTTTTCGACTCCGCATATCTAGCCGCCGTGAAGGAATTTGGTCTGCAAGGTCGCCCCGACCTTTCTCAAGTTGCAGCTCAGGTAGCTTGTATTGAGGCAGAACACCGTGCGCTTGGACGTGCTATTGGTGGTCTCATTCCTGCTGACAACTGGGCATTTACCCCTGTTCTAATCGGTAAGGTTGGCGACGCCCCTGCACTCGTTACAAAGGCTGGCTACCTCAGCCCCAAAAAGGGCAACTCCTATACATATGAGCAGGTCAGCACTGGCGGTGGCGGCGTTGTGTATCGCAGCCCATTCGCGGTTGAGTCGTGTTCATAGGCGTAAAGCTATAGCGTTTGTCTTCTTCGCAACAGGTCAGCATCTCGATAGTTGTATCGAAATACTGGCCTGTTACGTGTTCCTAGTAGAACATGCTGAAAGTGCTTTACTCATCCTTCTCGCTCCCCCTTCTTGGAATTCGATAAGAGATAGATAAGAATAGAATAAGTTATCGAATTCTTACATTCCTAAGAATGTACTACCCTCACTTTAATATAGTTTAGTTTACGCTTAGAGTGGCTTATGGAAGAGATTATAAGCTCAAAAAACGCTTGTATTTTCTCCTAGAACAGGCTACTCTATGGGTGACGAAAGAAAGTGAGGATCAAACCTATGCAGACACGATCAAGAGCGCAGACGAAGGCTCCAGTTCCAGAAATCACCGATGGTATGCTAGTAAAACAGACGCTTGCTGGCGATCAACGTGCTTTTGAGTCTCTCGTACAACGCTATCATGTTTCTCTTTTCAACTTCATTTGCCATTGCCTGGGAGATTACGATCAGGCGTGTGATGTCTCTCAGCAAGTTTTCTTACAACTCTATATTTCTATGCCAACTCTACGTACTGGTGAACCGCTTAAAGCGTGGCTCTTCCAGGTTGCGCGTAACCGTTGTCTCGATGAGCTACGTCGCAAACGTGCCATTCACTTCTCCGAGTTGGAGTCGGCGAACGATGAGGATGATCTCTCACCCCTCGCCATTATGCCCGATACACGACCATTACCAGAAGAAATCGCTGAGCGTAACGATCTGCAACGCTCTCTGCGCTGTGCTATTGATAGTTTGCCTCCTAAGTTCCGTTCTGTTGTATTATTACGCTATGCTGGTCAACTGAGTTTCTCAGAGATTGGTAAGACGCTAAGCATGCCAGAGGCAACGGCAAAGACGTATTTCCAACGTGCGCGTCCGCTTCTGCGTGCGGCACTAAGCGCACAAACGCAAACAGCATCAGCTTCCTAATACTTTCCTAAGAAAAATAGCTAAAACTGAAACTTCCCTCTTCTATGATTCGTGTTAAAGATAAGAATTACATTAGAGGGAGTTTCATTATCATGAATTATTCATACCAATTGCTTTTTGCCGAAGATGTGACAGAGGACGATGAGATTGATGCGTTATTCAGTCAGCTTCAACAGATAGCCCCTCCATCAACTCTCGTGGAGGATATTCTTGCCGCCGTTGAGCGTCTCCCACTGCCTATACAACGCTCAACTCCCAAGACGTGGGAAGATTTCGGGTTTGTTGTCTATTCTTGTGACGAAGACCTTTCATAATACATAAAAAGACGCGTTCATGTTGTTCTTTCCTTGTTGATGAAGAACAACACAAACGCATCTACCATCTTTATGCGATTTGGTCCGAGAGTTTTCCTGTATCTACAAGCCATCGTACAAATTCGAGGCGACGATGCTCAATGATAGCGAGGTGACGCTGACGCTCGGCGTGGTCTCGACGAAGTTTACTTAATTGCTTGACTTCTCCCTCTGCAAACCCACCTTTACGCAAAATCTCGCGGTCTTCTTTACGATCCATGGAAGCCTCCTTTAAGTTTGATAACAGATGGACAACAACGTGTGAGCGTGTATATTTGTAGTGGGATGTCCTTTGTAGGCCAGAAGACACTGGCATGTAAAGAGATGGGCATTTCTTTTGTAGAGATTACATGAAAATACCGATGAAGAGGAGGGAGTGTCTTGCTCTTAGAACAAGACGTGTCGCTTCCAGGCATGGTGTGTGCAGCAATTGTAACGTGCATTTGAACACCTCGCTTCCGCTAAAAGATGAAACCCACTGCGGCAGCGTCGCCGGTGCGACTAGAGACAATATTCCTATCTCTACTCAAAGAATACCTGATGATGTGTGAAAATCGCGTAAATTTTTATCTGTTTGTGTGAAAATTGTGTGAATATTTTATCAGGACACAAAATTGTGTCTAGTGATGAGATAAATACTTTATTCCTGCTCTTTCTCTACATCGGATGGCGGCACAAAATAGCCCACTCCCAATTCGTTGCGTAAGAAACGTGGCTGTGCTGGGTCTGGCTCCAACTTTTGTCGTAAGTGACGCATAAAAGTGCGAAGATAAGTGTTTTCGCCGCTATAATCTGGTCCCCAAACCTTTTGCAGCAATTCTCGATGCGTGAGTACTTTACCTGCGTTCCGTGTAAGCTCAAAAAGAAGGTCGTACTCTGTTGGAGTCAGATGAATCTTCTTTCCACCCGAATAGACCGCGCGATGTGCATAGTCTACGATAAGACCATTTTCGCCTCCATTTATGTAACGCGATTTCCCTTCCCCCGTTCCTTGACTTCGCAGAGCTTCATTAGCACGACGCAGTGCGACACGAATGCGTGCGAGGAGTTCTTCCAGGCTAAATGGTTTGGTTAAATAATCATCGGCTCCAAGATCAAGTGCCTTAATTTTTATAGCTTCTTCGCTTTGTGCTGAGAGAATGATGACGGGAATATTGCTCCATTCGCGGAGGCGGCTGAGAAACGTGAGGCCGTCGAGAGAGGGAAGGGCTATATCGAGCAGGACAAGTTGCGGTTGAAACAGGGCGACAAGATCAATAGCTTGTGCTCCATCGCTTACCGCTTGAGCCTGAAAGCTTCGTGCTTTGAGCTGTACTAGTAAGAAGTTCCGCATCTGCGGATTATCCTCAACACAGAGAATGCGAACTTTTTTATCTTGTATAGACATTGCTTTACCTGAATTACTTACGAATGGCTGTACCTACAGTTGATAGTGTAAAGGAGAAACTTGCACCTTGTCCAGGACTGCTCTCCAGGATAAGCTTACTTCCATGCGCCTCAACAATACCACGACTGATATAAAGACCAAGGCCGGTAGTTGTATGTGTTGCCTGTCCCATGCCTCTATGAGTCATGGAAAGTGTGCTAAAACGCTTAAATAGGAATTTCTGTTGCTCTTGCGTAAGTCCAGGTCCATTATCACTGACACACAATGTTACACCAATAGGAGTATGCTCTTGTGGTGGAAAGATTGGTTTTGCCTCTACTAGAACAGTATCACCTTCTGGTGCATAACGGAAGGCATTGCTCAGCAAATTGGTGAGCACGCTTACAATAAGTTCGTAGTCTACCTGTACTGCTGGCAAAGCTTTTGGATAGACGATGCGTAATTGGCGTTGCGATGAGGCGATCAGAGCAGAAAGTCGTTCTTCAAGGTCTTCAAACAATTCTGGCAAGAGTACCGCTTCCAACCTAAGTTGTAAGCCGCCAGCTTCAATCCGCGTTACTTCTAATGTGCGATGTACTGCACCGATGAGACGCTTGAGTTGCTCGTCCGCCATTTGCAGTGCCGCATCCTGCTCTGCAGGCGACCACTCTACATCTTTTGCAAGCAATGCTGTGAGTTGGGCATGCACATTTGCCAGGGGCGTTTTCAGTTCATGTGCCATCGTGGTGAAAAAGTCGTCTCGCGTCTGCTCTAGCTTCTTGATGGGAGTAATGTCACTGTACACGAGGACCGCGCTACTAATGGTACCATCGCTTGTACGCAGAGGGGCTGCGCTAGCGAATATATACAGCATTTCGTCGTCGCGGCCTTGCATATGCACTTCGGCCTCGTTTGCCTTGCCTTCTCTAAGGGCTAGATGAAGTGGACGTTGTTCGTAGGTCAAAAACTTGCCCGAAGCATCATACGTCCGAATTGGTTCCAAAAGATGTTTTGCATCTTGACTCACGATCTCGGCTTGCTCTATATCCAAAGAGATTGCATTCATGCGTCGCAGCAATGTTATAGCATGTTGATTGATGGTAATAACCGTATTATCCTGCGCCGATACCAGTAGTACTCCTGAAGGCAAACGTTCCAGGAGAAGTTGCAGACGTGCCTGTTCGGTTTCCTGCGCCGTTTTCGCTAATTGTAGAGCCTTGTTCTGTTGCGCCAGTTCTCGTGTACGCTCAACCACCTCGGCTTCAATGCGTTGGCGTGCCTCGACCTGCTCTGTTACATCGTGACAAACAATAATGTAGGCAAATATGTCGCCAATCTCATCCTGTATAGGCGTATACGTAGTGCGAAGAACGTACTCTCTGGCATCTGCACCAATCATCTTAAACTCGCTAACAACACCTTCGCGTGCCCGACGCTCTAATTCGGGTATCAGCTTCTCTGCCTCAAGAACGTCACGAAAGAAAACCGCCTTGCTTTGTTGAAACGCCTCTGTAATTGACAATCCAATAACGTTGTCGTCCCAACCAAGCAATGTGTACATAGTCTGATTGGCCTCGGCGATACGCCAGCGTGGATCGAAAATAATCACACCATCAGGTAGTGCCTGCATAACGTATTTTTGTCGGTGCGCTTTACGTCGCTCCGCTCGTACCTGCATTTCAAGTTTATGGAAAAGACGCGCATTCTGTATCGCTATTCCTGCCTGCTGTGCGAGTTGTTCCAAAAACTCAACATCGGCTGTCGGGAAATTTCTTGGAACACGATAATATACTTCAATGCTGCCAAAGATTGCTCTGCTACTTGCAGCGTTTTCGGGAGATGTATCTAATTCATCAGCGTTTGAGGAATGCGGCTCGAAGATGGGTACACTTAGAACAGAAACGGGACGAAGTGGAGTGCCATTCTCATCAATGCATGGAAAATTCATATCCGTAAGCGCAGTCGTGTCGCTGATTTTCTGTGTCTCTCGCTGCGACTCTATCTGCGAAAATAGTACATGTTCGTCAATCAGTGGATGCCAGTCCTGAAATGAAATATGAATACCCTTTTGCGCGGCAAGCGTCATTCTACGTTGAGTTGGAGTTACGCTTGTATATATCGCGTCGTAGTCCGAAACGGTATGAGCAATGAGTAGCACAGCACTTGCACTCGCACCGAGTAACTCGGATACCACCTGTAAAATACGATCTAGTGCTGTCGGTAACGCGTAGGCACCTATCATCGTTGAGGAGATAGATTGAACCGCCTGAAGTTGAAGTCGCAAACGCACGCTTTCGGGAATATCTTCAATTTGCTCTTGTTCCATAGATGTTTTCTAGTGTGCTGCTACAAGCAGATATTTTTTTGCACAAAGCCAGAGTAAGAAAGTAATATTGTCATTATACGTTTTTTTTACGCCGTTGTCTCATCCACAAAGCCTTGAAATTGTATCTTCTTTGTGATTCTGTTATGATGGCTACAACCGTAGTCATAAGAGAAGAGAGATATCGTGAGGAGAGATTTGTCGATGGATTTGCGAGGGAAGCGCGTACTGGTCATGGGGTTAGGTCTGCAAGGCTCAGGCATGGCGGCAGCACGTTACACGGCTCAACAGGGGGCGATAGTGCGTGTGACGGATATGAAGTCGCCAGAAGTACTAGCACCAAGCGTGCAAGCACTGGCTGGTCTGCCAATTGAGTTCGTGTTAGGCAGACATCGTGAGGAAGACTTTCTATGGGCAGATATCGTGATTCGCAATCCTGGCGTGCCGCGTACCTCACCCTATCTCCGCGTCGCGCAAGAGCATGGGGCGCGAATAGAAATGGAGATTGCGCTCTTTTTTCTTGCCTGCCCAGGTCCTATTATCGGTGTCACAGGCACACGCGGCAAGACGACCACGACAACACTGCTCTATGAAATACTGCGTAAGAAGAATGCAAATACCGTGCTAGGTGGCAACGTTGCGGGAGTCGAAACGCTCTCGCTGTTACCGCAAATCACGTCACAAACGCAGGTTGTGCTAGAGCTTTCAAGCTGGCAATTGGAGGGACTCGCCCCACACAAGATGAGTCCCCATGTTGCAGTGATGACCAACGTCACGCCCGATCACTTGAACACGTACAATGGTATGGAAGACTACGCAGCGGCGAAAGCCAATATCTTTCGCCATCAATCGGCAAGCGATATCTCTGTATTCAACTACGACAACCCCTGGACACGACGCTTTGGTGAAGAGTCGCCGAGTACCACATGGTTTACCAGCATCGAACGTGGTGGCAGTTTCGCTCGCGGCTCGACATCTCTCGATCCGTTTATCTTTACCAAGACGCCACTCGCTGGCAAACACAACTTAGAGAACATTCTGCTAGCAACGACAACGGCGCGTCTGCTAGGCGTCTCCGATGACATTATTGGTGAAACCGTGCGTACCTTCGGCAGTATTCCTCATCGTCTCGATTCGGTGCGCGTGGTCAATGGAGTGCGTTACATCAACGATAGCTCTAGCACAACGCCCGTCGCTGGACAAGCTGGCATCGAGGCATTCGACGTGCCAATCGTGCTAGTCGCAGGTGGCAATACCAAACATCTTCCTCTCGATTCATGGCCCGCAACGATTGTGCAACGTTGCCGCGACGTAGTGCTATTGGCTGGCAGCGGCACCGACGAACTACTTCCCGCGCTTTCAGACGAGTCCCAAAATCAGGGACGCACATCCCCCGTTTGTGGCGTCTTCGACAGCTTCAAGACCGCTATGGACACCGCCGTTGCACTGACACGCTCCGGCGATATTCTTCTCTTCTCTCCGGGCTTCACCAGCTTCGGCATGTTCCTCAACGAATTTGATCGCGGCGATCAATTTGTGGCGTATGTTCGTGGTTTGAAATAAATTAGAGATGATAAGAACTGTACAGCACAAAGCAAGAGCCGTTATGCCGCTAGCGGCATAACGGCTCTTGCTTTGTGC
>CAXUGH010000030.1:0-4994 GCA_964250365.1 uncultured Ktedonobacteraceae bacterium | reverse complement strand
TACGTATATCTCTTTACAATGTGTTCTAAATTCAGGAGAGATGCAACTAGAAGTACTATTACAGGTCGCAACCCAAATTCGCTAGCACGTAAAATACTGTTTTTTCCGTTCATTACAGAGAATTGATATCAAAAAGCTTTAAGATTGACAAAACATAGTGTAAAATAAAAGCTATCAGCACTCATATATTATTGGGATAAAAGGAATGCCACTATGAAACAAGGTAATGGCACGGATGTACTGGGACTTAATGATCCGCGTAACGCGAGTATAGGTGTTATATATGTATCTCCTAATGACGAAAAGAAAAGTGTCTTAGCTGCTATATTGACGCAAGAGAAGCTTGGTCGTAAGCAGGTCGCCGTTGTGCTTCCCGACCAGAATAAGGCGTTTTCACGTCCAGGCGATTTCGACGATCTAAAAAGTCTGCGCGGGAAATTACAGACGCGCATCGTTTTTATCGCAACGGGTGGTCCTGGTCCAGCCGCATTTGCACGCCAGCGCAACTTTCCCGTCTACTCTTCGCTAGAGATTTTTGCGAAGGCTCTCAAGGACGAAGAGCAGACTCCGTCCGAAAACAAAAAGGGCGGCTGGCTCTTTGGTACAGGCAGACAAAAATCTGCTCCTCCGCCACCAGCCGAGCCAGCGAAACCGGAGGTAACGCCCGCTGGCACCTATATCGCACCTCTATCTGGTGAAGAGGAGCCTGTTTCACATAACGACGCTATCGTTCCCCTCGTATTGGGAGGCGCAGAGGTTGCGGCTGTATCGACTGCTACTAATGGCAACGGTCATGCAAACGCGCCAAAAGACAGCACTGTTTCATCATCACCTTTAGACGACGATTGGGATGCACTGCCTCCTACGCCCGTTGCAAGTGCTGTAGCAACATCTGAAGCCGTTCCAGCTAAAAATGGCTCAAATGGTAGCAGTAATGGACATGCCGCCGAAAGCGAAGAGGGCGATGGCAGTCCCGGTATCATTCTCCTCGCCCCCACGCGTGGTAGAGCGACGGTAAAGCTACCTCTCTCTAAAGAGAATGAGCCAGCCGCACCTCCTGTTGTTCCAGTTGCGAAGCCCGCACAACAAGTTCCGCCACAACGAGCTACAAGGCAACGAAATAGTGGCAAGGTCGCGGCAGCCGTAGCCACAGGCGTCGCAGGAGGACTAGCCGCAGCATCGTTAGCGCGAACCGCTGGTGTAGGTAGTGCGCCCCCGCCAAGAGCAAACGCTCCTCGGAGCGGTGGTGGAGGTAGTGGTAGACCAAGACGTGCTGTCTGGCTTGCGCTCCTTGCCATTCTGCTTGTACTCACGACAGCAGTTGTTGGAGGTATTGCTATCTCAGCACCCAATTTACTGGGACCCGTTAAGAACGTAATCCCGAAATTCACGGCGCAAAGCACCGTTACCATCGTGCCCGACAGCAAAATCGAGAACAACAACTACCTGATTAGCGGCGTCACTAACAATCCCGACCCAACCAAGCGCGAGGTGAGTGCGCGTGTCATCGTCGGCACCTCACCATCACAATCGAAAACCGTCAATGCGACAGGCGTGAAGCAAACACCTGCAACGGCAGCAACCGGAACAATTACGTTTTTAAATTCTTTTCCTAATTCTCAAAGGGTTGCAGTTACCGTCTTTCCTGTTAATGGTGCAAAGTTTGAGAATAATGCTAGTATTCTTGTTCCTCCTGGTAATGTGTCAACAGGGCAACAAGGTGTAATAAAAGTAAATGCTCATGCTGTTACACTTGGAACTGCTGGTAATCTTAGTGGTAATGTCTTTTACGGTTCGTGCTGTACAAACGGTATAACTGCTAACGTTGGACCCTTTTCAGGTGGGCAAGACCCACAGAACTATACGTTTGTGCAAGCGAGCGATATTCAGGGTGCGGTGAATGTGTTGGAACCACCTCTGGTGACACAGGCGCAGAACTCGTTGAAGTCGCAGATTAAGTCGAATGAGCAGGTTGCAGGCTCTACGATGTGTTCGCCTTCCATCGCGCAAAGTCAAAATCCTGGCGATAAGGCGTCCTCAGTGACGGTCACGGTGTCGGTGACGTGTAGGGCGGAGGTCTTTGATCAGAAGGGAACGCTGGCATTGGTCTCGAATCTGCTCAAGACGAAGGCGACGAACGATTTTGGACCGAACTATGCGCTTGTGGGTAGCATAGTCACACAGGCGCAGGTACAGGGCGTGAACAAGGGTGTGGTGAGCTTGCTCGTGAGCGCGAAAGGCGTGTGGGCGTATTCATTTACCGATGCGCGACAGCTAGAGTTGAAGAAATTGATTGCTGGCAAGAGTGTGTCCGATGCGACGACTATTCTGAAGAGTCAGCAGGGAATTGCTAATGTTTCGTTCGATCCCAACAGTGGCACATTGCCAAGTAATACCGATGATATCAGCTTTGTGATACAGCCCGTGACAGGCTTGTCTGGCGGAGGTGGAACTTCGGGGGGTGGCAATCTTACGCCGACGGTGACTGGACCAGGAGCGAATCCAACGACGCAACCTGGGCTGGGTGTTGGCGGTGGTAGTTAAGGAAAGGTAGACAGACGTGATGCTGTCTCTGGAAGGCAAGCAACTCGGAAACTATGAGGTTATCCGCCGCATTCGTGTCGGTGGCATGGGGGCTGTCTACGAGGGCAAGCAGCGTACCGCGTTCGACCGTCGTGTAGCCATCAAGGTCATTCTTGGTGACTACGCGGCTGATGCCGATATGCGACGCCGCTTCGCGCGTGAAGCCCGTACCGTCGCACGTCTGCATCATCCGCACATTCTTCCACTCATCGAATTTGGCGAAGAGCAAGGTATGCTCTTTCTCGTGATGCCTTTTATCGACGGTGGAACGCTCACCAGCTATCTGCGGCGTAGTCTGCCGCCTCTGGCAGAGGTCGCCGCCATGTTCCAGCAACTACTCGATGCCGTCGAACACGCGCACGATGCTGGCCTCATTCACCGCGATATCAAATCGTCGAACGTGTTGCTAGAACTACGGCGCAATGGTGCGCCATATGTCTATCTCGCCGACTTCGGGCTGGTGCGTAAATCGCGCAAGGCCGAGCTAGAGCAAATAGACAAACAGATACCGCTCGATCAAGTTCCTGGCACGCCGCACTACATGGCACCAGAGCAGACGCGTGGCATTATCACAACGTCAACCGATATTTATGCTCTCGGTGTCCTGCTCTATCAAATGCTCACCGGCGAACTGCCCTACAACGACGATGACGATGTACGCGTCATTCAGATGCACCTGCATGCTCCCATACCCGCGCCCTCTGCTGTAGACGGCTCTCTTCCTGTTGAGCTAGATGAAGTGGTGCGTACCGCGATGGCGAAACGTAGCGAGGATCGCTTTCGCAACATCGCCGAATTCCGCGAGGCATTTCTAGCGGCGGTCAAAGGACCAATCGAGGTCGTGGAAGATGTGCCGATGGAGATAGAGTATGTATCGCCACCGTCATCCCGTCGCTCCGTTCACCTGCACCGCGATGTACCATCGCCAGCACCAATGCCCTTGCCCGTTCCGCTAGCCCCTCCACGCCGCATGCGGAATGGAGTCCCTCCTGCACCTGTCCGCGAACGCCAGGAGCGACAGGATAGGCCGCGTATCACGGAAGAGGTGGTGCAGAAGCCCCAACCGCCTCGTATCACCGAAGAGCCAGCACCTGTACGACGGAGACGCAAAAATGTTGCTGGACCATTGCTCGCAACAATGATTATACCTGTAATGCTTTTGCTTCTGTTGCTCATGCCGCGTCTATTGGGTATAAGCCTTTTTCCATCGGGCTTTCCGATTCTTGGTACGCCGCCTGTCGCAACCGTCTTTGTGACGCCACAGACAAAAACGTTGCAGTCAACCTACGTGCTAACTGCTTCACCGAAAACAACAACCCCCGATGCAGCGGCACACACTCTTCCTGCCCGCGTTTTGCAAAGTAGTGTAACTGCCAGTAGCACGGTGCCAACGTCGGGTACCAAAACGATTGCAGGAGTGCAGGCGCATGGAACAATAGAATTTTCTAATAGCACGAATACGCAGGTCATTATTCCAGCAGGAATTATAACATCATCTTCGGGCGTAAAAGTGCAACTTCCACAGAATGTGCCCGTTCCACCGCGTCAGAACAAGCAAGATGGCAGTGCGCCAGGAAATGCTGTCGCTCTCAACGAAGGTGCAAGTGGAAATATCGCAGCGCACACGCTCGATGGTACGTGCTGTGCGAATGGTATCGCGGTAAAAAATGTCCAGGCATTTACTGGCGGCACCGATGCTCAAGTGCTACACATCGTCGCGCAGAGCGATATCGACAACGCACAAAACAGCTTGCTACCGAAACTCAAACAACAACTCGTACAGAAACTGCAACAGCAACTTCCAGGTGATGAGACAGCGGCAGGTACACCTATCTATACTACAACTGTGACGTCTAGCAACGCTGTCGGTACACAGGTCGATACAGTAAACGTTCAAGTTACTGCGACAGCACG
Source organism: uncultured Ktedonobacteraceae bacterium (assembly GCA_964250365.1). Taxonomy (GTDB): domain Bacteria; phylum Chloroflexota; class Ktedonobacteria; order Ktedonobacterales; family Ktedonobacteraceae; genus JBBQVS01. The sequence continues at coordinate 497 of CAXUGH010000030.1, read as the reverse complement.
CGTTCTTTCATATAGTCGATTGGTTATGGATTCAGTGGCTGCCCAGCTATTGAATAAGCAGGCGTCACAAACGTTGAGTACACATTATCAGGCACAGGGAACACCGTCAATTACTTTGTCTCATGCCGATGTACATGCAAAAGATAACCTAATCTATCTGAACGTTGCCATTCATGGCACATGGCTCTACGTCTTTTCGCCACAACAGATCAATCAATGGCGACAGATGATTAAGGGGTCAACGTCTACGGTAGCTCTCGCCTATCTTAACACGCAAGAGGGCGTATCCAGTGTGCAGATACACCTGCCGTTTCAAGCCGACCGCTTTCCCACTACCAACGATGGCATCTCTATCAAAATCGTTGGGCAAGATGGCACTACGTAAGCATGCTATGACCCTGTGCTATACTATGGACGTATCACAGCATAAAAATGCATCATCAACGGAGATGGTGCAAAAATTCGTAGGAACCAGATGTATCACGCGAAATTATATC
>CAXUGH010000029.1:21500-27701 GCA_964250365.1 uncultured Ktedonobacteraceae bacterium | reverse complement strand
TATCGCGTCCGAGGAGTGATTTATCACATGAGATTCCGTCCGAAATGGCTTACGGACAAGGTTTTATCGATATCTCGCTCAATGAATTGAGCAACGGACGCGATAAATCTGGTCCCTACTAAGAAAAGTATAGTACATGTAGCATACGTTCCATGAGAGGAACATGTCAAACTGATGTAATCTTCTCATCTTTGCTTAGAGCTGTATCGTGTTGATACTTGAAGCCCCAATTGACCATAAGATCAAGGATTGGCGTGAGACTCCTCCCAATCTCTGTCAAGGAGTATTCGACTCTTAGCGGCACCTCAGCGTACACTTGACGATGCACAATGCCATCCTGCTCTAATTCGCGTAGTTGTAGCGTGAGCATCTGCTGTGTAACCTGTGGCAATAGGCGTCGTAGCTCATTGAACCGCTTGGTACTCTCCAACAAGTAGAAAATGATAAGCGGTTTCCATTTACCGCCGATCACATGAAGCGTTGTCTCCACAGGGCAGGTTTGACGTGTCTCTAGCATGATATTTTTCCTTAGTATGTTTTTCATACTATAGCACAAGACCCTAAGTATCGTCATCTCTCCAAGTTATACGCTCGTTTCGCCAAACGATAAGCCATATCTTGCACCATTTCATAGGCATCCTCTTCGTCAATAATGCTTCGCGTGACGAGTCCTGCAAGCCAATCACTGCTAGCCCGCCGCCATAGATCGTGACGTGCAGGAATTGATGGATATGCACGCGTATCATCATTGAAGCCGACTGTATTGTAAATACCCGCCGTCTCCACGACGTTCTCGAAGTAGCGACGTATTCCGTTGAGGCTATCGAAAAACCACCAGGGCGGTCCCAGGCGCAAGGCGGGATAGTGTCCAGAAAGCGGAGCAAGTTCGCGGCTATACACCGTTTCATCGAGATTAAACACAATGATTTTCAGGTCGCGTTCATTGCCATAGAGATCGAGCAGTGGCTTGAAATTGTAGGTAAATTCGCTGGTGGTGGGAATGTCCGCACCCACATCTTTGCCGAATTGAGCGAGGAGTGTTGCATTATGGTCACGATAACTACCGATGTGCAATTGCATGACCAGTCCGTCCTCCACACTCATACGCGCCATCTCGATGAGCATGTGGCCTGTAAAGCGTTGTGCATCGCTGGAACTGGCATTGCCACGTAACGCGTGTTGAAAGATGGCCTCGGCTTCGGAATCGCTGAGTCGCTCTGTATGCGCTGTTCGCGCAGCGGAGTCGGTTGCCGTTGCTCCCATCTCTTTGAAAAAGCGGCGTCTCTGTTCGAGTGCCGAGATGTAGGTGCGGTAATCCGAGATTTCAATGCCAGACACTCGGCTCAACGCCTGAATGTTCTCTACATACTGGGGAGTATCGATGTTGACTACAGCATCAGGGCGAAACGTAGGAAGAATACGTGCCGACCAGCCTGATTCCCGAATTTGTTGATGATATGCAAGTGTGTCAGTAGCGGCATCAGTGGTTGCCAGCACCTCAATATTGAAACGCTCGTAGAGGCGGCGTGGCTGAAATTCTGGTTGCTGCAATTTCTCCGTAATCTCGTCATAAATGACTTGAGCATTTCTTGAGTTTAGTTTTGCCTTCACGCCAAAAATATCGTGTAGCTCATCTTGTAACCAGAGCGATGAGGGTGTGCCGCGAAAGAGATACCATGCATCGCAGACCGTTTGCCAGATTTTACGGGCGTCTTGTTCTACTATTGCGCCATCCTTGCGTCGAATGCCTAACTGTTCCAGCGGAATGCCCTGTGAGTAGAGCATACGAAAGATGTAGTGATCGGGAATAATTAACAAGTCAACGGGCGTACCCCATGTATAGGTGTCGGTAGCCAGTAAGCGCGGATCGACATGTCCATGCGGACAGATAAGCGGCAACCGCTGCACTCGTTCGTAAAGGCTACGTGCAATTCTGCGTTGCGTCGGTTCTGGCGAAAAGTAGCGATCCTCTCGAAATTGGCTCATATCTCTTCTCTCCTGCTTGTTACGAATAACATCTGTTCCATTTTATCATGTGTCTTCGTGACGAAAATATGAAAATTTATTCATGGTATGATGTGGGTGGTACGATACACGATAAGAGCAGGCAGTCGTCGATGAGCAACAGGTGCTTAGGCGGAATGGCTTTACACCTTGCTTAAAGGCAATGTTTGTCACATTTTAGGCGTTGTCATTCGTACTAGCGTCAGAACAACTTTTTGGGAGTAAACATGCGAATTCTTATCCTTGGAGGCGACGGATATCTTGGCTGGCCTCAATCGTTGTACCTTTCGCAGCAAGGTCATGACGTTGCCATTTTTGATAATCTTACACGCCGCTACTTCGATTTAGAGCAAGGCTTTGATAGCCTAGTGCCTATTGAGACTCTTCAGAAACGTGTTGAGGCGTGGAAAGAGGTTTCGGGCAAAACGCTCGACGTGCATATTGGCGATGTCATGGACTACGACCTTCTAGCCTCTGTCTTCCAATCGTTTCAGCCAGAGGCGGTTATTCACTTCGCTGAGCAACGTTCCGCCCCGTACTCCATGATTGATCGCAAGCACGCGGTCTATACGCAGACCAACAATGTCGTAGGAACGCTCAACGTCCTCTACGCCATCAAGGACTTCGCCCCAGACTGCCACCTTATCAAACTTGGGACGATGGGAGAGTATGGCACGCCCAACATCGACATCGAAGAGGGCTTTATCGAGATTCACCACAAGGGACGCTCGGATGTTCTGCCGTATCCAAAACAGCCTGGATCAATGTACCATTTAAGCAAAGTCCACGATAGTCACAACATCATGTTCTGCTGTAAAGTCTGGGGCATTCGTGCTACTGATCTTAATCAAGGCGTAGTGTATGGCGTTGAGACTGATGAAACGGTGCGCGACCCACGATTGGCGACGCGCTTTGATTACGATCAAATCTATGGTACCGCGCTGAATCGTTTTTGTGTACAGGCTGCTGCTGGGTATCCGCTTACGGTCTACGGCAAAGGTGGACAGACACGCGGCTATATCAACGTGCGCGATACCATACGCTGTATCGAGTTGGTGGCGTTGTCCGAACCAAAGGCGGGCGATTATCGTGTGTTTAACCAGATTACCGAGCAGTTTTCGCTCAACGAACTGGCGGATACTGTGATGAAGCAGAGTCAGAAGCGTGGGCTGCGAGTAGACGTGAACTACCTGCCCAATCCGCGTGTCGAGCAAGAACAGCACTACTACAAGGCAACTCACACCGGGCTGCTTGAACTTGGCCTTGAGCCACATCTGCTTTCAGACACCGTGCTTGAGTCGCTCATGAAACTAGCGTTGGAGTACAGAGACCGTATTGATCCGCACTTGATTGCTCCCACTGTGAACTGGCGCAGCACCACCAACAAAGTCTCCAAGTAAGCATCTTTCTAATATTGAAGAGTGTCTATGCTTTGTGTGCTAGGAAACAATCAGGCCATCTACGATGTCGTAGATGGCCTGATTTGCCTGTAAGTTCTCTACCTTATAGGTCTGAATGCTTTTGACCTTTTCTGCAAGCAACGTTGGATTCCCTGCGATTTCATTCATCAATTCTTGCTGATCCCGCGAATTCAAGCATACCCAACCGAGATTATGTCTCTGTAAAAAGCGGAGATTTGGTGTCTCCTGCCCCGGAATGTACGAAGTGATGAGACATGGTTTCTCCAGAGTAAACGCCTCTGAAAGAAAGCTGGCACCGGCCTTACCCGCAATCAAGTCCGAAACCGCCATATAGGGTGCGATGTTTGGTGTGAATGGCAAAACACTTAATCGTTCAACGTTAGCGAAGTGTGCCGCGAGTGCCTTGTTATTGCCAACTGCAAGAATAATCTGTGTAGGAATATCGGCGGCAAGGAAATTTTTCACTGTGCGATCAATGCCTGCCGAGCCTTTTGCACCACCTTGTAAAAAGATTGTGAAGCGTGTTGGGTTAAGTCCCAACGTTGGCAAAAGTTCTGTTTTTGTCGCTAGCTCCTGCTGCAAAAATTGACGACGTACAGGTCTACCAGTGAAATGTAGTCTTTGTGCAGAGATACCGTGCCGCTCCGCCTGTAAACAAATTTCATTTGTTGGAGCAAGATAGGCGTCGGCATGCTTTTCCGTGAACCATGCCGTATGTGTCTCTTCCAAATCGGTCAGTTGAAACACCAATGGAACTTTTTTGTCCAATCGTTCGTTGACTCGCGCAATCTCATATGAGAGCAGAGGATGTGTCGAGATGATGAGCTGAGGCTGCGTTTGCGTAAGCAGAGCGGCAATGCGCTTTTTTACGAAAAACGTTAGGACACTATGTACGAGCCACGCACCTACATCGTTGTCCATCAATGTATACTGAAAATCCCAAAACCACATGAAGTAACGACTGAGTGTGGAGTAATACTGTTGCATCAGATTGGGATACGGGTCGGCGATGTCAACCTGATACCGCGAACCAAGCATCTCTTTGAGCGACTGCGCGAGGTTAATGTGTCCGCCGCCCGTGTGGGTAGTGAGAATCAAAATCTGAGGTCGGGATGGTTGCACTACTGTTGTTTCCTTTTTGCTTCGGAGAAACTTACTTCTTCAGTTTCTTCTGCAAAGTCTGTGACACTGTGTGTGTCCCAAAAATTGGCCTCTTCTTCATAGCTGTTGAACGCTGGAATTGAGCCATGTGCTTTGGTTGGATACTCTGGTCCGTTATATACTAATTCGTCACTCATTGTTAAGTTCCTGCTTCCCATTCTCTGAAATCGGAGTATTTTTGTTTTACTCCTGCTGAGCTTTCTGGTAAAGCGCATACCACGTATCATCGTAATAGGGCGAGAACATATGTCCATACTGAATACTGCTGATGAAGTCGTTGTGCCCATTGAGATACCAGTTGTTTCCGTTTTGAATGAACCAGGGACCGCCGCTGGAGCCACCCGTCATATTGCACGGAATGGAAACCACGTTGCCATCTCCATGTTGCCAGAGGGTGCCAGAAGAAGCTTCGCAGGACTGCCGAGTTTGACCATCGAAAGGATAACCAGCGGGATAGCCATAGGCGTAGAAGGGTTGATGAATTGGTTGATTATACGCCCAACCAGCACCACCAACCATGTCGGTCAAGTTACCTTTGCTATTGGGAGCAACAATGGCTATACCAAAATCATGATGAAAGTCATTTGGCTTGGCATCTATCCAGTCAGAGGGAACCTCTAAGTCACGAGCCGCCCAGCAGCCATAGGGTGTATTGCCATTATCGTAGAGGGGGCAGAAAATCACGTTCCGTGACCAGCCACTACGATAGTAGAGACAGTGACCCGCTGTGTCAACAGTGTTGGAGTTCTTGCTTATGACAGCAGTACCAGAACACATAGAATTTTGACCATAGGCAGTAGTAAAAAAGACTTTCCCTACTGTCGAGAGCGGATAGAGACTCTTATCCAGTCCTGGCTGCCCTTTTTGGTGTGCCGCTTTGACCTGGCTTTGGTCCGTGTTACTGAATGTCGCGCTGGAAGTAACAGTAATTTGTGAGTCAATATCGGTAGCACTTCGCATACTTGCTGGTGTCCAGTATTGGAGCGCATCGTTAGGACTGGTACTCACCAGATGGTCGCTAATCGCTGACGAAGATGCAAACAGCGATATAGGTAGAAAATGCGTATATGCCATAAGGTACATTAGATATGAACCGGCAAGCAGACAAAGAAAGACTCTACCCGTCAATGGGGAAAGAACGAAACGATGAAATCGCTGCATTATGCTATCTCCCTTTCAGCAAACCTATTGCGGACGAGACGAGGAAGATTTCTTCAGGTTTTTCTCGTTGACTTCAGGCATAGGAGCAGGTTTAGCATCGCGCATTTTGTCCGCTGTCCAATACTTGATTGTGTCCTCAGGAGAAGTCTCCACGGAATGTTTCGTGATTGCAGGAGAAGATGTTGACTTCGCACGACGTTTCCTTGCAAAGAGGAACACACCGATAAGTAAGCTTAGAAGAATGGTACTTATCAAAGATGGATAGATACGTCTCTGTTGTTGTGACATTATAGTTCTCCAAACTCTTTTTAGTATGTTCCAGCATTACCATTTGTTCAGGTTAAGACAAATTTCCTCTAAAGAGAAGTATACCAGCATTTGGCAATATAAAGTAGTGTGTAAAAAATAAACAAAAAAAAAATCAACTAGTCAGCAGACCTTCAAGCTCAACAGG
>CAXUGH010000029.1:0-21490 GCA_964250365.1 uncultured Ktedonobacteraceae bacterium | reverse complement strand
TTCTTACACACTACTTTATTCTAAACCTAGCACTCGCTATGCCCACAACTGTAGCACTTGCGACAGCCCTCTTCGTAGACCATCGTGTTACAGCCGCATTGTGGACAGAGATTGCCCGTGACATTGAGATGCATTAGGCTGGCAGGTGCCGAGCCATCGACATGCATAGCGTGAGCATGTTCTTTGGTTTCGTCATGAGCCTCTTGTACGGCATCGACCGTTGTTTGCAGCGATGCCATGTGTAGCTCTAACGCACGTGCAACGGCATCAGGCAGCGAACGCACTTGTTGTGGACCGAAACCAACCGAGCGATTGCCTCCGATGTTACGCAACTGATCGGCGATCTCCTGAGCACGGTCAGACTGCGAGACCGGACTGAGAATTTGCAGGTTGAGCGAAATCAAACGACCAAGTGCCTCGGCGAGTGCTGCAATGTCGCTACCCGCTTTACCGACGTTGACAAAGACCTCCAATGGTCCATCATCATCGCTGTTGATGGTGACGTTGATCTTGCCCTCTGGTGCCCGTACCTGTCGCGTGTAGCCCTCGACCAGTGCTGGTCGGTGCTTGACGCCATCGTGAATGGAGACAGCGACTGGTGCTGTCGGTGCCACCGCTTGCTGTGCCTTCTCTGCCGCCTTTTTTTCGTCCTCGACACGAGTCAACACAGCGTCACGCGAACCATCACGATAGTAGGTAATGCCCTTACATCCCATCTCGTAGGCGAGTCGATACAACTTCTGCACCTGCTCAACGGTATGATCATTGGGTGCATTCACTGTCTTACTGATGCTAGAGTCGGTGTACTGTTGCACCTTCGCCTGTACGCGTACATGCTCCTCCGGCGTCAAATCCTTCGACGACACAAAGTAGCTTGGTGCCTCTGTCGTATCAGGATGAGCGTCGCGCCACTCTTGCAGCAACGGATGATACATGATGTGTTCGCCTGTGCGGTCACGGCGTATCATCGCAAAGTCATAGACTGGCTCGATACCAGAGCTAACGCCAGCGAGCAAGCTAGTGGTACCTGTTGGAGCCTGTGTTAGCAGCACCGCGTTACGAATGCCCTGCTTTTCAATCTTTTCCTGCACCTGTCTAGGCAAGCGTTGAATGAAGCGACCCTGCATGTACTTGTCGCGGTCAAACATCGGGAACGCGCCCTTCTCGGCTGCATTGTCCGCCGAAGCTTCATACGAGGCGTCACGGATGGTCGCGTAGATGCGCTCGATGATGGGCAGCGACTCATCACTCCCATAAGCGACCTTCATCTTAATCAGCGCATCGGCAAGCCCCATCGTCCCCAAGCCAGTACGCCGTGTGCCCATCTGCGCCTCTTCATTTTCCTTAATGAAGTACTCATTGGCATCGACCACATTATCCAGGAAGCGCATCGCCACCTTGCTCATCTCCGCCAGATGCTCCCAATTCATCTGCCCGTTCTGCACGAAAGCAGACAAATTCAACGCCCCTAAATTACACACGCCAAAAGGCGGTAATCCCTGCTCGCCGCAATCGAGTGAGCAATAACCGTTAGTGATCCATGTGAGCGTGTCAGGTTCGTAGAGGTCATAAACCTCTTCTTCACGCTCGGTATCTTGAATCGAGACGACCGACGCTGTCCATGAGCCACCGATGTAATGCCAATTTTCGGCGACTTCTTTCAATCGTGCTGCTTTTTTGGGATGACTTAGACCAATCTCAGCATAGAAACGTGCAATACCTTCGTTCATGATGACAACATCGTACTTTTCACCAGTGCCATACATTGAGCGACCATCGTATTCTAAATCTTCATCACGAGTGGCACGATAGATTCGTCCATGAATACCGAATTGGAGCAAGATCAAACGTACTTGTTGCGCCAATTCATACGATGATGTATGGAAGCGCAACAATGGGTTATCCTGTTTCATAAGTACGCTGCCATCTGTCGAGAAAAGCCCATCGAGTATTCCTGCCATAAATTCTTTTTCCATGCTCATGAAGGCTGTTGGAATGACTTTTTGTGGTGCTTTGATGTTAGGCGTTAAACCCATACGTACTAACAAGGTTGCTAGTTTATAGCATTCGAGCCTCACTGATGCATGTTTGACGGCAACACCACCTCCAACACTGAACTCTTTTTCTGAAAGAGTACGATGTGTGTGAATGTTCATATCTGTCATCAAGCTCTTAAAAGTATCAAACCAATCCTCTTCTTGAACGCCGAAGGTGACTTTGCATTGGTAAGAATGGCTGTTTCCATTCGGTAAATCACGAAGTGTACCATCACCTAAAACAGTGCCAACAATTAAGCCAAGTTTACGATCATAAAAGTTGGAAACGTTAAGCTCTCGCTTGGCAATATATTCCATTGCTTCTAATGGAAGATTTTGCCGAGGTCCAAATGTCTCATTGGCTACAACTAGAACCTTATCGCCCTCGGATAGTTCAGAAACAGGAACCCATTGATATTTCTTGTCATGCACAACTTTTAACTTATGATCCGTAGTCCCTTCCAGATAACCACCATCAGAAAAGGTTACACGATAGATGCGCTGAAGCCCATTGTTATACATCTTCTCAATTGGCTTGAGTCCTGCTGGTGTGCGAACTTTCATTCCTACCTGTAAATCACTTGCCTTTGTATATCCATGTTCGGTAGAAACTAGCGTATCGCCAGTAACACATGGATTTACGCAACGAATATTCTCGTAGTACCATGTATTCGACTCGGTATTGTACCGATCCATGAACACCATCCCTGGCTCCGCCGACTCCCATGCTGATTTACAGATCAGGTCCCACAGGTCACGAGCGCGAATCGTTCTCTTGACTTCACCTTGCCACACCAAATCCCAGTCAGTATCTTCTTTGACCGCTGTCATGAATTTGTCGGAGATAGCGACGGACAGGTTGGCATGCTCAATTTTACCTGCTGTACGCTTAACTGTAATGAACTCTTCTACATCAGGATGATTGTCGTCCAGCATAAGCATTAACGCGCCTCTCCGCGATCCTCCTTGCTGAATTACATCTCCTGTCGCTACTGAGTACAACTGCGCCCATGAGCAAGGACCCGACGCAGTACCATTCACCGTCTTGATGTAGGAGCCGCGTGGTCGTAGTGTTGAGAGATTGATACCGACACCACCACCACGAGCCATGATTTCGGTCATTAGCTTCAAATTGTCTAAAATGCCTTGTCTGCTGTCTTCAGGTGATGGTATAACATAGCAGTTATAAAATGTTACTTGATGCCCAGAACCTGCACCAGCGAGAATACGCCCACCAGGGACAAATTGAAAGTTTGTGAGAGCCTCATAGAAACGCTTCTCCCAGTAGGCACGTTTCTCCTCTGTCTGCTCGACCTCGGCGATGCCACGCGCGACACGCGCCCATGTCTGTTCGGGGTGTAGCTCTAGTGGTTTTCCGCTCGCGTCTTTGAGCGAATATCTATCTATATAGACCTTGTTGCGAACTCCCTCAAGCTGTGTCATACTCTGTGTGTCAATGCTCGACTGATCGCCAGTGGAACGCTCTTGCTGCTCCAGCATTCGTGATAGCTCCTTCTTTCCCTACGGACAAACTACGAAATTGAAATAAGTGGTGACACGAAAACTTGTTCTCATTTCGTGTCTACGCAACCTAGTATACTCTGTATAAACCGTAATTACAACCCTTTTGGCACAACATATTGATTTTTCAATCTGTCAGACACAATATGTTGATAGTACATCCTGTGTGGTAAGATAGAATGGCAATGCTGGAAAGGGAAAATGGTGTTCATTTTTTACCCCGATTACAACGATTGCGATCATTTTTATTGGAGGCTCCATGCGTGCTGAAATTCTTTCCTGTGGTACCGAACTCCTGCTTGGGCACATCACCGATACCAATGCAACCTATTTAGCCCAGAGTTTGCCTACACTTGGTATCGACCTGTATTTTGTATCGCAGGTCGGCGATAACCAGGGGCGCATCGTCGAGACACTACAACGCGCATGGCAACGCTCCGACCTTATCATTATGACGGGTGGCCTTGGCCCCACAGAAGACGATCTTGCACGAGAGTCGATCAGTGCTTTGCTAGGTGAGACGATGCACGTTGACGTGACGCTGGAAGAGGAGTTGCGAGCAAAGTTCGCGTACATGAGGGCGCAGATGCCAGAACGCAACGTCAAACAGGCAACGCTCATTCCCTCGGCACAGGCGATTCCTAATCCCGTTGGTACCGCCCCTGGTTGGTGGGTTGAGAAGGACAATCACATTATCGTCGCTATGCCAGGAGTGCCACGCGAGATGTATCGCATGTGGGAGAGCGAGGTTATTCCACGTCTGGGTTCGCATACGGGCGGCGTCATCTTTACGCGCATTCTACGTGTCTCTGGATTAGGTGAATCCACTGTAGAAGAGAAGCTAGGCACGCTGATTCACAGCACAAACCCAACGCTTGCCACCTACGCGAAAAACGACGCCATTGATGTACGCGTCACTGCTAAGGCAGAGACGATAGAGGCAGCTGAGCAGCAGGTCAATGACATGGAGGTGCAGGTACGCGGAGTACTCGGCAACGCGGTATTTGGTATCAATAAGGACACACTTGCAAGCGTTGTTGGTAATTTGCTACAGTCGCGTAATCAGACATTAGGCGTCATGGAGTCAATGACTGGCGGTTTGCTGGCAAGCACGATTACCGACGTGTCGGGTAGCTCAAACTACTTTATCGGCGGCATTATTTCTTATAGTACAGACCTCAAAGAACAGATGGGCGTGTCGAAAGAAATCGTGGAACAATACGGAGCCGTGAGCGAACAAACAGCACGCGCAATGGCTCACGCAGTACGCGAACAGTTAGGCACCGATTTTGGCATAGGTATCACGGGCGTTGCTGGTCCTGATAAGCAGGAAGACAAACCTGTTGGTACTACGCATATTGCTGTCGAGGGACCAATCGGTGTAGTAGCGACGAAAGGCTCAGGACGCAGTTCTAGCCGCGAGGATAACAAGCGGCTGGCTGTTCTCTCTGCGCTTAATTTGTTACGGCGGTTTCTTGAGGGAACGATTGAGCCAATCAGTTAGATGGAATACCTGAACCTACGCGTCTGTTTTATCGTATAGATAATACATACGTAAAACAGATAAGAAACTATTCTCCATTTGCGGAATTGAGGCATATTGTGTATCACAATCCAAATGACTTCTCGGAATATAGCGACATGTCTCAAGAGACACACTACGCTAATCCAAACTATTATCAGCAAGAGTCTCATTCTGCTCAACCTGTACAGCCACTCGATCCCTATACGGGCTACAATCCATACACAGAGCCAGCGGGATACTATGAATATGGGAGCGTACCTGCTCAGGTACAAGAGACAATACAAAACGATGCCTCACAGATGCAAGAGTATCGCGGTCCAGTCACTATGGACGGTTATACTACAGACGTTGGTACCGACCAGCGTGACGCAGCTATACATGGTAGTACCGACGCTCCAAAGAAACGTAGAGGACTAGCTGGACTTGGTAGTCTTGCCGTGACCATTGGTGGCTTGTTGCTGAAATTCAAGGGCTTGCTCTTTTTTATCAAATTCGCACCTGCCCTACTTTCGGCGGCTGTCTCCATCGTTGTATATTCGGTATTCTTTGGCTGGCAGTTCGCTATTGGACTGGTTGCCTTACTCTTTCTACATGAGATGGGGCATGCGCTGGTTATGAAGATAAAAGGCATGCCCGTTGGCGGTATGATCTTCATTCCACTGCTGGGAGCTGCAGTAATGATGCGGCAGATGCCAGCGAACGCCAAAGATGAGGCCGAAGTTGGTATCGCGGGTCCAATTGCAGGTGCTATCGCATCGTCGGCGTGTCTGCTTCTAGCACAAATGTCGCCAATGGCACATACAATCTGGGCACCGCTCGCCTACTTTGGCTTCTTCATGAACCTGTTCAATCTCGTGCCGATTGTGCCATTTGACGGTGGACGTGTGTTGGCAGCCATTGATCGTCGCATCTGGATACTTGGCTTCGTAGGCTTGCTAGCTTACCAGATATATCTTTGGGTCACAGGAAACTTCTCGGTCTTCCTGCTGCTCTTCCTCATCCTTGCCGCCACACAACTCTGGTCGCGTGGTAGAGAAAACACGCCAGAGGCAAAGGCGTATTATGATGTGCCTGTAGGGACGCGCATTGTGCTGGGACTAGTCTACTTTGGCCTTGCCATTGTGCTGGTTTTGGGAATGAGCATAGCACATTCGCTTATGCCAATCATATAACACGAGATAAAAAATCGGGCTGGCAAATTGCTAGCCCGATTTTTTATCTCGTGTTATCTACTCTTGCTTTGTCCTAACTTTAACACCTGCGTTTTGTTCCAACACTTTCAACAACGCTGTATAATCCTCTCTCCCATACCCCGCTGCTCGCGTTTGCTCGAACATCTGTCGTGCGATTGCGGTCATTGCCAGCGGCGTCACATTTTCGGCGGCGAGGTCAAGCGCAAGTCCCAGGTCTTTATGCAGCAGGTCTGTCATGAAGCCAGGTTGGAAGCTACCGTTGAAGGCTCGTAGCGGAAACTGGTTCGCAAGCTGCCAGTTTGCACCACTGCTCACGCCAATAACCTTCGCCATCGTCTCGACATCTGCGCCTGCCTTGACGCCTAGTACGAGGGCTTCTGACACGGAGGCGGCGATGGTACCACACAAGAGATTGTTAATGATTTTGACCACTTCACCAGAGCCGACTGGACCAACGTGAAAGATGTTCTCTTTCTTGCCCATGTTTTCTAGCACGGGTCGTGCCTTCTCGAATGCTTCTTGTTCGCCGCCAACCATGATGGTGAGCGTGCCGTTGACTGCTCCCTGTGAGCCGCCGCTAACGGGCGCGTCGAGGAACTCTACGCCTTTTTGTGCGGCAAGTTCAGCGAGTTTGCGACTCATCGTGGGTGCAATGGTACTCATGTCGATCATAATCAGTCCTTTGCGTGCGCCTTCGAGAATACCGTGAGGACCTGTAACAACCTCCTCAACCTGCATCGAGTTTGGCACCATAGTAATCACGATCTCTGAGGCTATAGTAACGGCACGCGACGATGGCGCAAGCTTCGCACCAGCCTTGATGACCTCTTGTACCTCTGGCTTGTCGGGGTGTCGCGCAAAAATAGTAACCTCGTGACCTGCTTTGAGCAGGTTTAGTGTCATTGGACGCCCCATGACGCCAATACCGATAAATCCTAGTTGCATCTCTCTATACCTCATTATTCCAATTCTACGACCACTGCACCACCTTTGACGACTGCTCCCTCTTGATAGTGGACATGACGTACCTTACCATCGTGCGGTGCTGTGATTGCATGTTCCATTTTCATTGCGCTCAAAATCACTAGCACCTGTTGCGCCTCGACTGTATCGCCATCGTGTACCTGCACTTTGACGATTGTGCCAGCCATTGGTGCTGTGAGCGTCTTTTGCGAACGCTCTACATTGCCGCCTCCATGCGTAGCTGCATCGACATCAGGTGGCTCTCTACGCTCAAAGCGATAGAGCGAGCCATTGAGCATAACCTGTGTTTCGCTCGATGCGTCATAGACGTAAACACGTATTTGTGCCTCGCCTCGTTTAAGCAGGAGTAGATTATCATTCCCTATTGCATACTCGATTGTCCCAAGTTCCTGCCCATCAACAGATACATTCCAGGCGTTTTCTATGAATGGTGATGCGAGTGCAATGTTATGTGTTTGCCCTTGATACGCATACGCCATAGTTCGCGCTCCTCCCGTCATACGCCAGGGACCTAGTGTTTGCCAGGGATTTGTGGGAGTCTGAGGCATGGTTTTGCTTGTGTGCGAGCTTAGACGCTGAATCTCTTGCATCGCATCATAGATAGCCGCCGCTATGAGTGCGTTTTGCGGTGGCTGTTGCTCGATAACAGGGTCGAGAAGGTGATATTCGTTCAAGAAGCTTGTATGTGTTAAGCCTTCACGAAACGCGGGATGCACCGCAATTGCCGAGAGTAGTGGAACGTTTGTTGTGACGCCAAAGATCGCACTTTGCTCCAACGCGCGTTGTAGACGGTCGATAGCAGCATTACGATTCTCTCCATATACAATCAATTTGGCGATCATGGGATCGTAGAATTGCGTGATTTCGTCGCCATCCTCAACACCGCTATCTACGCGCACACTTGGACCAGATGGCTCCTGAAAAGACGCAATTGTTCCAGTCGAAGGTAAAAAGCCATGTTCGGAATCCTCGGCATAAATGCGAACCTCGATGGCATGCCCACGCTGCTGTATCTGTTCTTGCGTCAATGCAAGCGGCTCACCTGCTGCAATCAACAATTGATGACGTACAAGGTCAAGCCCTGTCACGAGTTCGGTCACGGGATGCTCCACCTGCAAACGAGTGTTCATCTCCAGAAAATAGTAGTGATTGTCGCTATCGAAAATGAACTCCATCGTGCCAGCATTGACATAACCAGCCGCTTGTGCAATACGAACGGCGGTTGCCCCCATTTCAGCACGTAGTGCAGGTGTAAGTGCCACCGAAGGACTTTCCTCGACGATTTTCTGATGGCGACGCTGAATGGAACACTCGCGCTCACCGAGATGAATCATACTGCCGTGCGCGTCGCCGAGTACCTGTATCTCGATATGGCGCGGCTGCTGAATCAATCGCTCAAGAAAAACGGTATCATCGCCGAACGAGGCGAGAGCTTCGCGTTTGGCTCCTGCAAGCTGTTCTACAAAGGCATTAGCAGAATGTACTTCACGCATACCTTTGCCACCACCACCAGCAGACGCCTTAATCAACAATGGAAAGCCAATACTTTGTGCCTCATTGAACAACACCGTTTCGTCTTGACTCTCACCTGCATAGCCTGGCACGGTTGGTGCATCTACGGAACGTGCAATCTGCTTGGCTGAAATCTTGCCACCCATTGCTCGCATTGCACGCGCTGATGGTCCGATGAAGACAATTCCGGCTTGTTCGCATGCCTCTACGAAGTCGGCGTTTTCTGAGAGAAAGCCGTAGCCAGGATGAATTGCCTCGGCACCACTTTGTTGAGCAACTGCCAGGATAGTTTCGACACGTAGATAACTTTGCGTAGCGGGTGCTGGACCAATGAAATACGCTTCATCGGCGAAGCGCACATGGCGAGCGTTGCGGTCAACGTCCGAGTAGACCGCGACGGTGCGGATACCCATTTCGCGGCAGGTCGCCATAATGCGAACCGCGATCTCGCCTCGATTAGCAATCAAAATTTTCTTAAACATTTTTGTACTACTTCACATTTTCTTGCGCGACCCACGCTGGTTTGCGCTTCTCTAAAAACGAGCGTAGCCCCTCTTGCCCTTCGTCGCTCACCCGTAGCCGCGCAATCGTCTCAGCGGTATAGCGACGAGCCGTTGTACTATCCATCTGTCCCACAGTAAGAGCCAGTTCTTTGCACACTCGTAGTGCTTGTGGTGCGCTGGTCAACAGTTCATGCAACGCCTTCTCAACAGCATCGTCGAGGTGTTCAAGCGGCACAATCGAATGTACCAGACCGACTTCGCGCGCACGCGTTGCGCTAAAACGCTCACCCGTTACGAAGAGGACACGCGCATTCGATTCACCAATTTTATGCATAACAAAAGGCGAGATAACGGCTGGCGCAATACCCAACTTGACCTCGCTGAAGGCGAACCGCGCACTCTCTGCCGCTATCACGATATCACAGACGGAGACCAGCCCAACGCCACCACCCATCGCCGTGCCATTAACGCGTCCGACAACTGGACAGGGAAACGTATTGATGAGAGAGAGTAGGTCGGCAAGGCGCAGCGCATCGTTGAGATTTTGGTCGTGTGTGAAGTTCGCCGCCGATTTCATCATGCTCAGGTCGGCACCCGCGCTAAACGATGCACCCTCGCCTGTGAGAACGACGCCGTGTAACTGCTCATCGAGACTCAAGTCAGTAAAGGCTGTCGTAAGTTCCTCGATGATTTGTTCGTTGAACGCGTTATGCACCTGTGGACGCCGCAATGTCACCGTTGCGATACGGTTTTGATGGCTATATTCAACTGAGATAGATGTATAGGTGTGTTGTGTCATCGTTCCTCCTGTTGTATACCCTTACATCCTGAAAATGCCGAACGGCGTTTCTGGCATTGGTGCGTTTAATGAGGCTGCTATACCGAGTGCCAGCACGTTGCGTGTATCGCGTGGGTCGATAATACCATCATCCCACAGCCGCGCCGTGCTGTAGTACGGATTGCCCTCTTCCTCGTACTTGTCGAGCGTGGGTTGCATAAACGCCTGTTCTTCCTCGGCGGTCATCGTTTTGCCGCGCGCCGCCATACCCTCTTTTCGCACAGTTGCCAACACCGTCGCCGCCTGTAGCCCACCCATCACGGAGATACGCGCATTAGGCCACATCCACAATTGACGCGGCGAATAGGCACGTCCACTCATACCGTAGTTGCCCGCACCGAAGGAACCACCGATAATCACGGTGAACTTAGGCACGGATGCGGTGGCAACGGCTGTTACCATCTTCGCACCATCCTTCGCAATGCCGCCGTTTTCGTACTGCCGTCCAACCATGAAGCCAGTGATGTTTTGCAGAAAAACCAGCGGCGTGCGACGTTGTACGCATAGCTCGATAAAGTGAGTCGCCTTGAGCGCACTTTCGGAGAAGAGAATACCATTATTGGCGATGATGCCGACGGGATAGCCCATGATACGAGCGAAGCCACAGACGAGCGTTGTGCCGTATAATTCCTTGAACTCGTGAAACCTGCTGCCATCGACGAGCCTTGCAATCACCTCTCGCACGTTATAGCTCTTGCGATTATCGCTTGGAACGATGCCATAGAGGTCGTTCGGGTCGTAGCGCGGCGGCTCCGATGTGTGGATGTCCCAGGGGATGTGTTTGCGTCGATTAAGATGCGAGACGATGCTACGACAAATAGCTAGCGCATGTGGATCGTTGAGGGCATAGTGGTCGGTGACACCGGATATACGCGAGTGTACGTCGGCACCGCCCAGGTCTTCCGCGCTCACCTCTTCGCCCGTCGCAGCCTTCACCAATGGAGGACCGCCGAGAAAGATTGTGCCATTGCCCTGCACAATCACCGTCTCGTCGCTCATTGCGGGTACATAAGCACCGCCAGCCGTACTCGATCCCATCACGGCGGCAATCTGTGGAATACGCTTGCTCGACATCTGCGCCTGATTGTAGAAGATACGCCCGAAGTGGTCGCGGTCGGGAAAGACATCGGCCTGTAGTGGCAGGAACGCGCCACCCGAATCGACGAGATAAATACAGGGAAGATGATTTTGTTCCGCGATCTCCTGGGCGCGTAAGTGCTTCTTAACCGTCATAGGGTAGTAGGTGCCCCCCTTGACCGTTGCATCATTGGCAACAATCACGCACTCCTGCCCCTCGACGAGTCCGATACCCGTCACAATACCAGCCGATGGCGCATCATTATCATACATGTCATAGGCCGCCAACGGACTTAGCTCAAGAAAGGGCGTATTGGGGTCGCACAGAAGCTGGACGCGTTCGCGTGCGAGTAGCTTGTTGCGCTTTCTGTGCTTGGCAACGGCGTCGGGGCCGCCACCCTGTTGTACGTGTTGTGTGCGCTGCTGTAGCTCTGCTAGAAGTTGTTGAAAATACTGTGTGTTTTCCTGAAATTCGGGACTCGTTCGATCTATCTGGGTTTCGAGAATACTCATGTGGTGCTTGTTCCTCTCAGCGACGATGATAAGAGATGTTCGTTGCTCTGTTCGTTCAGCATAGCACTGTGTATGGGGAGCGGTCAAGTAAGGAAAAGAGAGGGAAATACTATTGTGTAGTAGATTATGATATGACAAACAGAACTGTGTATAGCAATAGACGATCAAGTCTTGATAATTCCAATGATGTAAGGGCCTTCCTAAAGCACTGTCGTTTAATAAGTATTAAAGCTATAATATGATATTAACAAGATGGATCAGATTGTATTTTGCTGCTTGTTACATCATTTGTAGTTTCTAATTGACTTTGCCAATGTGATGGTGTGAGTAGTGGTATAGTTTCTACGAGAAGTGTATGTGTTTTATTAAACAATGATTTTTGGCTCATTGGGTGCCATGATGGTTCTGAGTTCCAGGGAAAGTGTATTCTTGTCTGAGCATTCATTTCTTTCTTATAGCAAGGATCAGCAAGTAAGAAACCAAGATCGCTTACTTGATAGAGTGCTATACTATATGTTACTGAAGTATTGAAAGTTATACGGGTAGATATGGTACCTTGATCCCCTTGCAATGGAGTCAATGTGTTGGGTGTATATGGCCCAATGCCTACTCGTGAAGAAGGACAGGGTGGTGAGACAGACCCAATTTGTTCGATATTAAGCACCTTCCCACTCAAATGCAGTCTTTGAAGCAAGTCGGAGGGAGTATATTCTGATAATACCACGACGAGACGATGTGTATCAGAAAATGTTTCTCGTTGTCCCATTGGTTGCCATAAAAGAGTTTGTTCCTGTTGATGACGAGTAGATAGACGGCTATTGGTACTACACAGTATTCCTGGTTGCAGCCCCAAATTAGTTACTATATCTAGGGCCTGGATGTATGAAATGGAAGAGAGAAAGGTGAGAGAATAACTATTCGATTGTGGACCAGATGTTCGTGGAGGGTGATTAACAAAGAAAAGAAAGAAAACAAGGACTCCAGAGATGAGAAAGATAAACGTTACTAAAATGCCCAGTTTGATCAAATAAAATTGCTGTTTTCTTCGCTTGTCTTTTTCAGTATGTTTGTTAATGCTGTGTGAGGCAAAGAAACGTTGATTCGTGTAACTATCATACATTGTACTATTACTCCCTCCTAGTTTGTTTTGGACGTGAATCATTCCTCTTAATAACATTAAACGTTGAAACTATCAAAGAAGTTCCATATTATATTAATCAAAAAACAGAGGTATTCTTATATTTCTAAGCTATACCTCTGCTAAAAGCTTCGTGTAGATGTCTACAGTATATCTCAAGCTCATCGAAAATGTATACAGACTACTATTTGCCACCTATCATCAACAAGTTCCCTGTTTGTGCATCGAAAACCTCATAGATTTTTTGCAAAGCATAGTTACTGCCTGAAGGACCCGCAACGCTCGCAGAACCTTTAAGTTCAACGTAACATAGTAGGTGAGAGGCTGGCATACCTGTGCAGATATACGAGAATAGTTTGTGGCAGAATAGGCATTTTGCGAGTATTAACCGTTACGTTTGGTGCCAATCTATTTATTAATTTGTAACTTCACTTCTATTAGACAAAAGTACACCAATTAAGATGATGATGTCTCAGAAAAAAATCTTATTGACAACGCTCTCGTTTTCGTGTAATATATTCACGTCGCAACACAAATGTTGCGCGAGGTTTTCGGGCGTGGCCAAG
The DNA here is from genome assembly GCA_964250365.1 of uncultured Ktedonobacteraceae bacterium. GTDB lineage: Bacteria > Chloroflexota > Ktedonobacteria > Ktedonobacterales > Ktedonobacteraceae > JBBQVS01. Next base: position 8,084 of record CAXUGH010000029.1, on the reverse strand, counting down.
TGGTAAGGCAGCGGTCTTTGGATCCGCCATTCCCAAGTTCGAATCTTGGCGCCCGAGCCAATCTTCTCTTATAGCGTGGCAGTGTGAAGAGGGCTTTTTTCTTTATACGATAATGCTCCAAACTATGCGAGAAAACAAAAAAGGTTTGTATATCTGCTCATGAATACATATGCGACCGTCGTGCTTGCAGCAGGCAAGGGCACACGGATGCGTTCGACATTGCCCAAGGTCCTTCACCCCCTGGCTGGTCAGCCACTATTAGCGCATGTACTGAATGCCGTCGAAGCTATTCTATCAGAACTCTCTTCTCTTTCGCCGTATGTTGCTGTCTCCTGTCATAAACCTATCGTTGTGCTTGGACACGAGGCCGCTCAGATAGAGGCTGTCTTTGGCGAACGATGCCTGTATGCTCTTCAAGATGAGCAACTTGGTACTGGACATGCCGTTCTCGCCGCTCAACCTGTTGTTGATGCACTCTATCCACTACCACAAACCGTGCTTGTATGCTATGGCGATACACCATTGGTACGCAGTAGTGTCCTTGCACAAGTTCTTAGTACACACCTTGCTCAACGTGCAACAGTCACGTTTTTAACCGCGACCATAGAGCAGTCATCCGACTTCGGGCGTGTTGTGCGCGACTCGCAGGGACGGGTACGCGAAATTGTGGAGATGAAGCGTGCGACGCCGGAACAGAAGCGCATTTCAGAAGTGAACTCAGGCGTCTACTGCTTTGATCGTGAATGGCTCTGGGAAACGTTACGTGCCTTGCCGCGCAACGCCGCTGGCGAATACTACCTCACCGACCTGATTGGAATAGCTGGGGCGCAGGAGCGTGTTATTACTACTGTAAGCGGAACCATAGATGAGACAATCGGCATCAATGATCGTGTGCAACTTGCTACGGCGGAACAACTGCTTCGTAGGCGTATTCTTGAACGGCATATGTATGCAGGTGTGACGATTGTCGATCCTGCCACAACATATATCGACGACACCGTTTCTCTTGGTATGGATACTGTTATTCTTCCTGGTACAATGATTACAGGGAACACAACTATTGGAAGTGCGTGTCGTGTTGGACCGCATACAACCATTGACGCATCGAATATTGGCAATCGCTGTATCATTCGCAGTTCTGCTGTGGAAGAAGCGACTCTGGAAGACGATGTGCAGATGGGGCCGTTTAGCCATTGTCGCCCAGGAGCGCACCTTGCTCATGGCGTGCGTATGGGCAACTTTGGAGAAGTAAAAAATTCATATATCGGGGCCGAGACCGACATGCATCACTTTAGCTATCTCGGCGATGCCACCGTCGGCGCACATACCAATATCGCCGCTGGCACCATCACCTCGAATTTTGATGGAAAGCAGAAGCACCACACCACGATTGGTGAGGGCGCGTTTATCGGGTGTGATACAATACTTGTCGCACCCGTTACCGTTGGCGACCACGCTTATACCGGAGCCGGAGCCGTTATCACACACGATGTGCCCGCAAATGCACTCGTTGTCGGCGTTCCCGCTCGTGTACTACGTATGCTCCAACCGGAAGATACCTCAACGTTCGAGGGTGATAAGAAGGAGTAATAGCAGCTATGGATGGCCCTGGCCTTGCGAATATAGCCGCTGGAATTGATTTTCATTTACCACAATTTGATTCTATTGCATGGTTACAATTTACCGTACTCATTGTAACGCTTATCCTCTGTGGCGTTGCCTCGGCAGCCGAGACAGCCTTTACCTCTATCAGCCGTATCAAGCTCAAAAATCTGGTCGAAGAGGGCGACAAAAAGGCCACTGAAATTGAACGCTTGTTAAGCGAGCCGAATAAGTTTCTCTCGACCATTCTCGTTGTCAACAGCGTCGCAGTTATTATCGCGTCGAGCCTTGCAACGATACTAGCTCTACGCATTTCATCAACCTATGGCGAGTTATTATCGTCTATCGTCATCTCGCTCGTCGTTCTCATCTTCTGTGAAATCACGCCGAAAACCGCAGCGGTACAGAATCCTTTACGCTGGGCGCGTGTTCTTATTAACCCTCTCAAGGCAACTGCTTGGCTACTACAGCCTGTTGTCATAGCACTTAGCGTGATTACAACCTTTCTGGTACGTCTGCTTGGTGGACAGGTGAAGCATCATGGTCCATTTGTGACAGAGGAAGAACTGCGTCTACTGGTGACGGTCGGCGAAGAAGAGGGCGTTCTTGAGGAAGATGAGACGGACATGATTCATAGCATCTTCGAGTTCGCCGATACAACGGTGCGCGAGGTGATGGTGCCACGTATCGACATGGTGACGCTGGATAGCACAACAACAGTAACACAGGCCGTTGACCTTGCGCTACAGGGGGGGTTCTCGCGTATCCCTGTGTATGAAGAGAGCATCGGCATCGACGAGATTATCGGCGTCCTCTATACAAAGGATATGCTCAAGCAACTTCGTGAAGGCCACAATACGTTCCCGATTCGCGATCTCGTGCGTCCTGCGTACTTCGTCCCTGAAAGTAAAAAGCTGGATGATCTGTTACGTGAGATACGTCAGCGGCGCATTCACATGGTGATAGTTGTTGACGAGTATGGATCGGTAGCTGGCCTTGTCACGATTGAGGACCTTGTAGAAGAGATCGTTGGCGATATCCAGGACGAGTACGACCACGAAGAAGTCTTGTACGAGAAGGTCAACGATAACGAGTACATCTTCGATGCGAAAATCAACATCTACGAGTTTAGTGATATGATGGACGTGAAGCTCGAAGAAGGTGATTACGAAACGCTTGGCGGCTTTGTGTACGAGCAACTTGATAAAATTCCTGTTGCTGGCGATAGCGTCACCCATGATGACCTGAAGTTTACTGTACTCGAAACGCGCGGACGACGTATCAACAAGATACGCGTAGAGCGCCTCCAGCCTACTACACCGCAGCTTCCAGGGCAAGGTGAAATTCGTCTCTTGCCCTCGCCAGAAGAGCAGGGTAATGATTCACGACGACAGAGCGAGCAAGGTCAGCGCACCTCTGAGCAGCCTTCGTCTATCGAGTACAGAGGAGCATAATGATGTCTACTTCTCTTCCCGCATTTCCAACGTCTGTACGCATTGTCGAAGTGGGGCCGCGTGATGGTCTGCAAAACGAGAAGGTCACTATTCCTACTGAGCAGAAAATCCAATTTATCAATACGCTCAGTGATGCTGGACTACCCGTCGTCGAGGCCACATCATTTGTCAGTCCTCGTGCGATACCACAGTTGAGCGATGCTAGTGTGGTTATGGCAGGTATTACTCGTCACCCTGGCGTAGAATACCCCGTTCTGGTGCCCAACCTAAAGGGCATGGAGCGTGCGCTAGCGGCAGGTGTGCGTTCTGTCTCCGTCTTCACCGCTGCCAGTGAGAGCTTTACACGCCATAACATCAACGCCACAATCGCTGAAAGCCTGAATAACTTTCGCCCAATCGTCGCGCTGGCTCGGCAAGAGCATATTTCCGTGCGCGGCTATATCTCAACCGTTTTTGGCTGTCCCTATGAAGGTGCAGTAGACCCACAAAGCGTAGTGCATGTGGCGCAAGCGTTATTAGAAATGGGCATCGAAGAGCTTTCACTGGGTGATACCATTGGTGTCGCAACGCCCGTACAGGTGATGGAGATGATCGATCTCCTTGTACAGCAGAATATCAGGATAGAGCAACTCGCCGTTCACTTTCACGATACACGCGGTACCGCGCTTGCCAATGTGTTAGCCTCGCTACAGATGGGCGTTTCCATTATTGACTCGTCAGTGGGCGGTCTTGGTGGATGTCCCTACGCCCCTGGTGCCGCTGGCAATCTCGCTACCGAGGACCTGCTCTACATGCTGAATGGCATGAACATTGCAACAGGTGTAGACCTCGAAAAAGTGGTTGCGGCAACACGCTTTATTGCACCACTACTTGGTCATGCACCCACTAGCAAATACTATCAAGCGCATGAGGCTGCGTGCCTTCTAACACAGTAGAGCTATGCTACAAAAACGACCGGCGACAACTGTCGCAGGTCGGTTTTGTAGCAAAGCTCTTCTCTAATGCGGTTAAAGATACTTAATCGCGGCATCGAGTTGTGTGTCACCACTGTTCAGTATCTGTTGCTCGGTCAAGTTCCCTGCATTCTCATCATTTGGTGTGATTGGCTCACTATTCGGACTCAGGGTTACTGGGATATTCGGGGAGATTTTGTCAGTACGAATAAAGTGCCCTTTTGGGGTAAGCCATTCCTGCGTGCCAATGAGAAGGGCTGAGCCATCTGAAAGCGAATATTGCTCAAGCACTGTGCCCGTGCCGAATGTTTTCGCGCCAATGATGGTAGCCCTACCGTTATCTTGCAAGGCACCTGAGACGATTTCAGCCGCACTCGCTGTATTTCCGTTGGTGAGAATGACAATGGTGCTGGTTGTATCCAGTGTATTTCCTGTTACGGGTACTGGCGTTCTCTGTCCCGTACTATCTTGCTCAAGTAAGACGTTTCCCTTTGGCACAAAGTAGCTCGCGGTATCAATCGCTCCTTGCAGGTAGCCACCTGGATCATCGCGTAGGTCAAGAATAATCTTGGTCGCCCCTAGTTTTTTCGCCTGTGTGAGCGCGTCCTTCAATTGGTCAGGGACGCCCTCCGCGAACTGCACAATTTGAATATGTGCGATATGGTCCTCAGGAATATAGTGCATTACAACATTTTGTACGTTAATCTCTGCGCGTGTAACGTGAATTGTAAGTGGATTCTGTACGCCCGAACGCTGTACTGTAATGGCTGTATCACCTGATTTACTACCGAGAATCGCGCTTACTCCTGGAATATCCTTGCCTCTGACATCCTGACCATCTACGGCGATAATGGCGTCGCCACGCTTAAAACCAGCTTTCTGAGCAGGTGAGCCAGGAATTGTAGAGGCGATAATCACCAGTTTTTTTTGCGAATTATAGGACAGGTATAGCCCAAAGCCTTTGTACTTTCCGCTTAATTGCTGATTCTCTGCTTGCACTTGTTGCGGCGTGAGGAAGCGTGTATGACCAGTATCATGCAGCGAGTCTACCATGCTGTTAATCGCGCTATAGGACATATTTTTGTAGTTTACCGCTTTACGGTCAACATAGTGCTGATCTATCGTATCCCATGCTTGCTGGATAAGTTGTGAATAGGCATGCGATGAATCGCTCTGGTCGAAGTTATTTCCGAAAAACTGATGGCTGAACCAACCACCAAGAAAGGCAATGACGACGAGTGCCGCAACAGCAAAAAATTGTCTTACAAAGCGACCATATCCCCGACGCGGTGCATCTGAAGCTTTCTGCGGCTGTTGTCTTTGTCGGTGTGGATACACATCTTCATCATTTGCTGGCAGATTGTCGAATGTATAGGGAGTAAAACCATTGTTAGTGCCGTTGAAGGTTGGTCGCTGTGGTGGAACTGTGTTTTGCTCTTCGTACCAACTCGGATCATCATACCTACTCACGTATTTTTATCCTTCCATATCTTTGAAGATAGATACTCTCATCTCTTTTTACTTTGCTGTGTATGCAGATAGTTGTATCTTAGTGGTCTGCCCTGGAAAAGTCAATCTATTCTTTACAGAGACACAAAAAGGGTGTAGCCCAATGAGACTACACCCTTTTTAGAATGATGGTATTTCTGTCACAAAGATATCTGCATTAGATGATATGGAGAGTCTTACTATTGAGCAGGCTCTTCCACCGAGGTACTTTCATTCGTTGTAGCGGTTTCCTGTTCGTCTGCAGGAGCGTCTTGTTGTGTTTGAGAAGCCTTTGCAGCAGAACCATGCTTACTTGGTGGGGGTGTCTGCTTCTTAGGTGGCTCCCAGCCGGGGGCACGCGAGACAATCATCGACATCATACGACCTTCCATGATCGGCGAGCGCTCGATAGTGGCGGTTCCTTTTAAGTCTTCCGCGATCTCATCCAGTAGCTTGCGACCAAGGTCGGGGTGGCGCATCTCAGCACCGCGGAATTGTACGCTGACGCGTACCTTATCGCCTTCAGCTAAGAACTCTTGAATCTTACGGGTTTTTACTTCTATGTCATGGTCGTCGGTACGAGGACGCATACGAATCTCTTTTAGCGTAATGGTCTTTTGATTCTTGCGTGCTTCGTTCTCTTTTTTGGCTTGCTCGTACTTGTGGCGACCATAATCCATGATCTTGCAGACGGGCGGTAGTGCATTGGGTGAAATTTCTACAAGATCAAGATTTCTATCGCGTGCAATATCGAGGGCACGCATTGGTGGCATTACACCAACCATCTCGCCGTTTTCATCAATCAGGCGTATTTCACGCGCACGAATGCGCTCGTTTACACGCGTCTCGCGTGGGCGGTCATTGCTCCGAAAATCTCTACTGATAAGCCAATCCTCCTCTGAAAAACTTGCAGACACTATCTGAATTGCTAAAGTGTAGCATATTGCAGGTTGCAAGTCAATTTTTATTTCACAAAAAAATCACGTATAATGACGTGATTCTGTGGTACACTACTATATACAACCATTTTTATGTCGCTCTTATTCCGCCTAACAGAACTATGCGAATTGGAAATGTGCAGGGTTAAAATGAAGGGAGTTTCTGGCATGAGTGGCAAGCTCACCGCGAGCCATATTGGAGCATCGCTACCTTTATCCGAACTATTTCGTTTCTCGTCCCGTCCTAATCGTGCTCATGCTATTGCGTGGCGTGCATGGGGAGAAGAGGCATTTCAAGAGGCTGTCCAGCAGGACAAGCCTATTTTTTTGGTCATCACCTCCTCCTGGTGCCAGTGGTGCCACATTATGGATGAAACAACATTGTCGCAAGAGAGCGTGATTGCAGTCGTCAACAACGACTACGTTCCGATTCGTGTTGATAGCGATATGCGGCCCGATGTGAATGCGCGTTACAATCAAAATGGCTGGCCCAGTGTAGTTCTGCTCTCATCCGAAGGCGAAATCCTGTGGGGCGGCGTGTATGTGCCTTCAAAACAAATGTTGTACTACCTTGGACATATTCGCCGCTACTATAGCGAGCATCATGCAGAGATCGCGCAACAAGTCGAAACACTTCATACTTCTCAGCAATTTACGCGCAGTTTGGCCCCACTGCTACCAACCGAAACACCGATGCAACATGAGCAGCAAACCGCTTTAAGAGAAGTGCCAGCACAAGCTGGCTCAGTCCTACAAGACCTCTATGACGCCGAATATGGAGGCTTTACGCTTCATCAACACCTGAAATTTCCACATCCCGATGCATTAGAACTGCTACTACAACTTGCACAACACGGTCCTACTCAGCCTCAGGATTTGCTAGCAATGGTAAGCTATTCATTAGAGCAGATGCGTGATGGTGGCCTGTGGGATAAGGAGGAGGGCGGTTTCTTTCGCTATTCGGCTGCGAGCGATTGGAGTACGCCTCACACAGAGAAGATGCTCGAAGAGAACGCCGCCATGCTCTCCCTGCTACTTCATACCGCTCAAGTCACACAAGACGCTCAATGGTATGACCTTTCACGACGCTTAATTCTTTACTGCAATACGACGCTCTGGCGGTCAGAGATAGGCGTGTTCGGTGGTAGCCAGAGTGCGGACGAGGAATACTACGAGCCAGCCCTCTATTCGCGTGCAACAAGAACATCGCCGAGCGTGGATACAACTGTGTACACATCCTGGAATGCACGTATGGTCTCGACGTATCTTCTGGCATCTCAGGTTTTACAGAATCCCTCGTTAGCTACAATGGCTCTTACAACACTTGACTGGTTATGCGAACACATGATTGCTAACGATGGTAGTGTCTATCACTATGCTGTCTATAGCAACGTTGCACTCGCTGGACAACTGAGCGATAGCGTCTGGTTACTTCAAGCTCTGCTCGATGCCTATGAGCGACGGGAAGCAGAGCGATATCTGGAAACAGCTATGACGCTCGTAAACTTCGCATGCAAGGAATTATTGGACACAGAAAGTGGCTTGTTCTATGACTCGCCTTACGATGAGCATGCGCTAGGCCGCCTTGTGTTACGCATGCAACCACTTACCGAGAACGCTCTCATGGCACAATGTCTGCTACGAATAGC
>CAXUGH010000028.1:12627-27769 GCA_964250365.1 uncultured Ktedonobacteraceae bacterium | reverse complement strand
ATACATCAGGTGTACCAACACCAGAGGCGGGATCATAGCCAGTTGTTGCCGAATAGTACAGGTTGTTACCGCTAGTAATATCGTGGTAAGCAGTGTAGGTCTGCGTTGTGTTGAACAGGCTGTAGATGGTCGCATGTGCGTCGCCGAGTGTGGCCTTGCCCTGTCCGGTAAGGTACTGGTTCACATCGTCCGCGATACCTGCCCATAGCGGTGCAGCCGCGCTTGTGCCACCAACGGATAGGAAGCCGCCGCTACAACCAGCCGCCGAAACGGTGCAGTAGATGGAGTAGCCTGTCGCTGGATCAGCATCGGCAGAGACATCAGGAACTTCACGCGCCGTGCCGGAGGTGCCAGGACCAGTCTGATAGGCTGGCTTGCTGAACTGGGTGCTAAAGCCGCCGCCACCGCCAGAACCTTCGGGGCTGCGCTGCGTGTCGCTCGGGTTGCCCCAGACCGACTCACTACCATACGTGCTACCGCTACCAAGCTGGAGATTGGTACCGCCAACGCCTACGACGTAGGGATCGCTTGCGGGCGAGTCAACGGCAAGGTTGGTATCGTTACAATCATAGGCACCGGAGTCGCCAGCAGCGGCGAAGAGTGCCTGACCCTGTGCAGAACCTTGTTTGAAGATGTTGTCGAGTGAGGAAAGCTCTGAGCTACCTGAAGCAGACTCACATTCGCCCCAACTCGTGCTTGAAACCTTCACGATGTTGTCGGTGACGATACGGTTGTAGGTATCATCGACGCCCGATGAGGAATTGGGACCGATGTAGATTTTCTGTGAGGCATTGGGAGCAATCGCGGAGACGACCTCCATGTCGAGTTCGACCTCGATAGCACCCGCTCCTGGTGTAGTACTCGCACCATCAACCACCACATTCGAGTACTTAGGGCTACCCAAATTGTAGTTGCTGAGGTAGGCGTTGATATCGGATGGATTGTAGCTGTCTAGCTCGAAGATACCTACGCTACCTGAGCCGCTATCACCATTGCTAATCAATGGATTGATATCATACGCGGTACGTAGGTCAGTTGGTGTATAACCACCACCAGGACCAGCCTGTGCTTTTGACGTGTGCAGGTTATACAAAGGATGATACTTAGGAGCGTTGCTAAGTCCGTTGATGCCTGTCATCATGCCAGCAATCGAGGCAGGAACTGAAGGCTCGTTGGAGGGTGCATACACTGTGCGATTGCCAAGAGCATAATCAGAAAGCGAGACGTTGAATGCCTTGCTAACAGTTGCAACCGAGCCAGATGCATCGATGAGCAAGCGGTTCGGTGCGACGGAGCCTACGGTTAGCCCCTGACTGTGCAGATAGGCCACAACTGCATCTACCGATGCCTGTGTGGGTCCGAACTCGACGGTGAACTGCTGGGGTGTGAGATACTGGTGATACAGATTTGAATGTGGGTCGTTTTGCGCCGCAAGCAGAGCATTGAGCGCGGTTTGATTACGTAAATTAAGCGCGATGGACAATGATAAATTTTCATTGCTCGCCGTTGCATGAAGAGCTGTATGGTTCTTCAACGCGGGAACAAGATGCCCCGTAAGCACAGAGCGACCACTCGGTGTGCCAACCGAAGCGGCAGATGCCGAATGAACTGTTACCAGTGCCGTCGCACAGAGTGCTAGCGCGACACAGGCAAGAGCCGCGAAACGAAGGGGCAAATTCCAGAATGTTGTATGTTTCACTTTCACCTCTACAGTGTGTTGGAATCGAACACAAAAACAAATTGTTTAGCGGAAACTAGTTTTCCGCGCTGCATGGGATAAAAACATTCCGAGATGTTTAACATCGTATAGGGAAGAGAACAGCTAATTCTTGCTTAGCTGTTTTTGCATAACCTCCTTTCCGTTTCGAGTACGTTTACACACAACGTAACAAAGGAAGATGCTATAAGTAGCTAATGATTCGTTAAGTCGTCCCCCGACCGTCTTTCATTACTACCTATGCTATGAGACAAGTATAAGATGTTGCACTTCGCTTCTACTTTCATACAACGTTCATTCTAATGTAGATTTTAGAAGGTTTTTTCAAGCACATTTGCAAAAAGTTGTGTAATTCAGCGTAAGACATCACAGAGAAGACAAAGAATTTCTTATCTAAGAGCAATAGGCTCCACTATCATACAAAAACTCCACGCGTCTGCGGCGCGTGGAGTTTTTGTATGATAGTGGAGCATGACAGGGGCAGAGCCGCCGTGCCTTTTGACGATTTCACAAGCAATATAGAGACCCATTCCTATCTAGTTTACGCCTTGAATCCGAGGAATGAGTATGCTTGCCAGCAATGCAAATACCGCAGCGAGTACGAAGAGCAACAGGTAGCTGTGCGACTTGCTAATGATGATACCTAGCAAAACAGGAGCTACTGCCTGTGGAATCGTCGCTGCGATATTGATAACACCCATGTCCTTGCCTCGACTTTGAGCAGAGGGAAGCACTTGAATGACAAGCGCGAGATCAACGGCAACATAGATGCCGTATCCTAAGCCAAAGACTCCTGCCGCGAGCATTACCAGAGGCCATGATGGGAAGAAGGCGAGCAGAAGCAGTGCCAGTCCCATGATAAGCCCTGCAAGCATAACAAATCCTTTGCGTTGCTGTAGGCGATCAGAGAGAAATCCACTACTGATGCATGCGATAAGCAGCAGCAAAGTTAAGATTTGCTGAAAGGTTGAGACGCCTTGCGCTACAGGCCGCCCATGAAAAAGCTGCTCGTAGCGTACAGCATCCTGTAGAAAAAAGAAGAGATAGCCCGTCGCACAGGCGTAGCTTAACGTAAAGAGGAAGCGCGTTAACCAAGCCCAGCCAAAGTTGGGATAGGTGGTGGGATTGACCCAGAATCCTCTGAGAAAAGCTCCCAGTTTGAACGGTGGGACAACATGCCTGGGCAAAGGCTCTTCACGTAGCACTAAGGCAAAGAGTAGCACGAAAAAGAGCATGAGACCCAGAATGGTATAGTAGGAAAGCTGCGTTGTCCTCGTCACACGCCCAATCAATGTTGAGCCAAGCGCAATACCAATTGGCACTGACAGGCCGATAAAGGCCGATACGGTTGCACGTTGACGTGCGGGTACCTTGTCGGGAATAAGAGTGAACAGACCAGCCTGTGCAAAGCTTGCAAAAACAGTGAAAAGCACCCAGCCGATGGCGAGTGCCGCGATACTTGTGGCATTCGCAAGAAACACCAGTACAAGTGCCGCACCTATGATGCCACCGATAATCCAGGGACGCCGACGCCCCAAACGCCCTGTCGTGCGATCACTTAATGCTCCCACAAGAGGAAACGTGACAAGCGATGTGAGCGCACCCAGCACCGAAATAAGCGAATAAATACCGATCTTATTTGCGGCATCCAACGTCGTTATCTGAATGGGGATGAGGATTTGTAGAATAGGAAATATCCCCATCCAGATGACGAGAGTCGCAAGGCAGAATAGAAGCAGAAATACTACTCCAACCGCCTTTGTTGGTGCTTGCAATGCTACAGGTGTCTCTACATTCTTTTCTTCAGAGGAACTTACAATGTCGCCAGGAACGCTAAAGTCTGACATCGGTTGGATTTCCTTTCTTTCAGAAAGAAGCAACAATGGACAAGGAGACTACTTTTGTAGTCCTTCAAGGATTGTCGTTGTAGGCACGGGTATGGGGATCACGCGCTGCATTGAAAAGCCAGCCGCCTCGTATAGAGCGAGAAATTCTTCCTGAGTACGCTGGTGTCCTTCCTGCTCTAATTTCATCTGTAGACCAAGAAACTTGGTGAAAGTGGTTGTATCGTGGGGATAATAAATGTGTTCTATCGTCAATAGCCTGCTTTCTGCCTTCATCGCTTGACGACAGTTGCGAAGAATTTGTACACAATGCTCATCGTTCCAGCTATGAAGAACTTCACGTAGAACGTATGCATCCGCTCCGACTGGCAAGCTTCCTGGCTCCAACATGTCTCCTGCTACCAGTGTGCAACGGTCTGCTAGACCTGCATCAGCAATACGTGTACGCGCGAAGTCAAGAACGGCAGGTCGTTCAAAAAGAATGCCTTGCATCATTGGATACGCTTTGAGAATGGCAATGAGTAAACTGCCTTCATCGCCGCCAATATCAGCAAGTGTAGAGATGCCTGTGAAGTCATAGGATGAAACGATGAGAGGTATCAGTGACGCCGAAAAACTGCTGAGTGCTGCACTAAATATTCCCTGCTCCTGAACATTTTGATCCAGGAATTGCCATAGCGACTGGCCAAAAATAGAATCGAAGGCGCGGTTTCCGGTTTCGACCGTGTAGTCTAACCCACCCCATGTCGCCCATTGCCAATCGCTCCCCCAGTATAGAGCAGCATTCAGCAATGATTCAGGTACATCAGCACGTAGAAAAAAGGAAAGTTCGGTGTTGGCAAAATGCTCTGGTGTGACCTCTTCAAAGACACCAATGCTAGCAAGAGCCGCCAGCAGTAGATGAAGCGTTGATGCGTCCGTGTGTGACTCATCGGCTAGGTCCGCGACACTTCTCGGACCAGACTTTAACAAATCCGCAATACGATACTTTGCTGCAACATGTATAGCACGGGCGATACTCATTCCTCGTAGCATTCCAAGCACTTTGTACAGTTGCTGTTTGCTACCAGTCCTTGTGTCCTGAACGTCCTGGGGCATGCGTATTCCTTCCAGACAGAGGGACGCACTACGAAATATTTAGCTTTTCTCGCATAAAAATCTCAAGTAAGAAGGCGAAAAAAGCATCTCAAAATACACTCGTTTTCTGTTAGTGGCACCCGTAGCGCAGAAGTGTATGTGAAATACAATGACACATTCTGGACACAGGTAAGCGTAACATGGAAAACGCACCTTTGTCAAGGAAAGGATGTGATTTCCCGTCAAGCACCTTGACAAAGCAAAAGATTATAAATTATGCTTGGAAGGTCAAGTATGTGTTGTGTTCGGACGTATTGAAATGCGCCGATTTTTATGAGACGACACTCACCTGTATTGTGTCTTACACAGCGAGAAGGAGCAGAGACTCTTGAAGCGAAGCACTGAGCGCATCCTCACCACCCACACTGGCAGCCTTCCTCGACCAAGCGACCTCTTACAACTTATTTATGCCAGAGAGGAGGGACAGCCTCCCGATATGGAGGTATTTGACGAACATGTGCGGAATGCAGTTCTCAACACGGTCAAACACGAGGCGGCGATTGGTATTGATGTTCCCTCCGATGGAGAGATGGGAAAAAGTAGCTTTGTCAATTACGTCAAAAATCGCTTAACAGGTTTTGGTGGTGAATCGACGCCGTTTGTTGCACAGGACATGCTGGATCATCCAGACCTCATGCAGCGTGCGGCGGCAAGTGGCGGCGGTCGAGTCCGTACACGCATACCTGCACCCGCCTGTGATGGTCCCATCACATTAAAGGATCGTGAGGCGGTGTTGCATGATATTGCGAATTTTCGGACTGCGCTGCAAGAGGTGTCTTGCGAGGAGGCGTTTATGAGTTCCGCGTCACCCGGAGTCATAGCCCAGGTGATGCAGAACAAATACTATCCTGGCAGGGAAGCGTATCTGTATGCTATCGCCGATGCCATGCGCTATGAATACAAGGCTATCGCTGATGCAGGTTTTCTTCTGCAATTGGATTGTCCCGATCTTGCAGCAGACCGACACCTGCTCATTCCTGATGCAACTTCGGAAGAATTTCGCCGTCATGTGCAGCAGAACGTCGAGGTGCTGAATTATGCGCTTGCCGACATTCCACCCGAACAGGTACGCATTCATGTGTGCTGGGGAAACTATCCTGGCCCTCATCATCGAGATGTACCTCTCAAGGATATTCTCGACCTCCTGCTACAAATTTCCGCCAACGCGCTTTCTATTGAGGCTGCTAATCCACGCCATGAGCATGAGTGGAGAGTATTTGAGTCGGTCAAGTTACCAGACGATAAAATTCTCATTCCAGGGCTGATTGACTCGAACACCAACTATATCGAGCATCCCGAACTTGTCGCTCAACGCCTTCTGCGCTTCGCACACCTTGTAGGTCGAGAGCGCGTCATCGCGGGCACTGACTGCGGCTTTGGCACTTTCGCGGGCTTCACGCTTGTCGCTCCTTCGATTGCATGGGCAAAACTTGAATCACTTGTAGAGGGTGCTAGATTGGCTTCGCAAGAACTCTGGTAAATAATGTGTATCTTTTAACGTCGATGAGCGACCACACAGAAAGGCATTCTTCATGTCAACCTCCTCACAGAGTGAGAACGTCTATTTTGTAGATGTTGAGAACCGCATAGAGCGAGAGCGTTTAGCGCGGCAGGGGCGACTCTTACAACAGGGCTTAAACGGGCACCTGCCTGAACAAATGCCGGAGCAGTTTCATGACGTATTAGACATTGCATGCGGCGATGGCGCGTGGGTGCTAGACGTAGCACGGGCATATCCCCGGGTCGCTGTACACGGAGTTGATCTCAGTAACGTTGCTATCGCGTATGCTCAGGAACGCGCTTCAGCACAGGACATACAAAACGTCTTCTTTCGCACTATGGATGCGCTCAAACCCTTTGACATTCCTGATAACGCCTTTGATATGGTCAATGCACGTCTAGTATACGGGTTTATTCCGCCCAAAGCATGGTCGTCGTTCACACAGGAATGCCTACGTATTCTACGCCCTGGAGGAATACTACGGTTGACCGAGGGTGAAGTAGGATTGAGTAATGGCAGTGCGGCAGAGAAGTTGGCAAGCTTCTCGACGCGCACCATGCAGTTAAGCGGGAACAGCTTTTCGCCGGACGGACGCCATACAGGAATTACGCCGATGTTATGGTTGTTCTTGCGGAATGCAGACTTCTTGCACATCGAGAAAAGCGCATACGCTATCGAATATTTGGGAGAGAGAGATGCACATGGCGACATGTATCAAAATCTCACGGCACTGTATACGCTGTTAAAACCGCTTATCGTTAGGGCAGGTATCGTTCCAGAGGACGATTACACGAACCTGTATACAGCATTCCTGGAGGAGATGCAGTCAAGAGATTTCAGCCAAATCTGGTATTATCTTACCGTTTGGGGCTACAAGCTAGGCGCATGAAGGTATGCATAAACAGGAGATGGAAAGTCTGAGACTTTCCATCTCCTGTTTATGCATACCTTCATCCCTTAAAATCTCTTCGTCTCTGACTTAATGGAGAGGTAGGAAAGGGCGTTGACTGCCTTCTGGGAGGAGGCTGCGTTGACTGCTGTAAGGAGTGACCGCTGATTTCCAGGATAACAGGATCAAGGAATGTGCCCTCACGCTCTACCCAGATGGGCTGAGTATAATCTTTTGCTTGCCGTAAAGCTTGTATTAACTTTGCCGCTTGCATTTTTGCCCGCCTGAGTTCGATCTCTCCCTGACTATAGCCTTGCAACCGTGCGACCAGATTATTCAGAGAGTAGGCAATTTGCCACAGAACGTTCTCTTTTGTTAGAGGCGCACGAACACGAAAGTTTCCATTTGCAACCTGGACGTGCGTTTGTAGAATCTGCTGAATACCAATGTCGAGTTGACGCTTCTGCTCTATCTCTTGATTCTGACGCTCAATCTCGCGCTGCTCCAGAGCCGCAATTTCTTCGGCGCGGTCGGCTCGCTCAATCGCCTGTGTCGCGCTACGTACCCAGAGAAATGTCACCACAGCCACAAGAACGTATAAGAGAATTGGTTCCAGAATTAAACCCGCACCGAATGTTTTTAGGAGGTCATCAAGGTCTTTCGCATGTGGCAAAAAACTTAAATTGACAAACACAAAGAGGCTATTCACAAAGGCAACAATAAATACCCAGCTTGCGGGAAGCAGTGAAACGGCAATCAGTTCTGGCAAAGCCAACAATTCAAAGAGAGGCAAATACACGATTCCAATATGACCAAGAGGAAAGATAAGGCTCAACGCGAATGAGAGAGTGACGGAGGTAACAACCAGCACTCCAGCGGCTGTAACTCTACCGCGTCGATTGAAAAATAACGCAATGACATTCATCGCAATTGACGCGAGATGACTAATTATAGCAGAGGGGTCCGTACTACTTGCGATGATACTTGGCGTGGCAAGCAGACCTAGCAGAATGATAAAAAATAAAATGATGCTCGCAAGTCTCCCTCGACGCGCCTCCTCACGTTTCGCAAAGCTAGCTGTTGTTGCTGGTTGTGGTGGTGCAGCGAAACGATACCACCACTCAACTGGTCCCGGTCTTCTTTGTTGTCTTCGGACTCCCGTCTGTGGTATTGATGGAGATGGTCCTGGCGCGTTTCCCCTCGTATTGGAAGTTTCAAAGTTCATAGTAGATCCCCCCTCTGTTACTTCTAGTTTCCAGAGCTATTGATACGCAAATGCTTTCCCCTCGCATTTGTCACTACTTATATAAGCAACAATGAGTATATTTAGTAACATCAATGGAAGAATTTTCTTGAGAAGTAGGAGAATTGCAAAGAGCTTACGTACAAAAACAAGGGCATGAACAATACATATTGCTCATGCCCAAAAGTGCTAACCGATGTTTCTTATTTACCCGCTAATCGCGCCACTACCGGAGCAAACGCTTCCATGTCTTTGTCTAATATCACGATATATGAAATACCGTACTGCTCTCTTCGGTACAGCAAATCTTCACATATCTGATCCACTGTGCCAATAAGAGCATGGGTCAAGCCCAATACTTGTTCTACGCTCATTCTAAAGTTACTCGCCATGCGTTGAGCTACCTGCTCACGATACCCGGTAACAATGGTAACAAAAACACTGGTTTGCAACTCTAATTGGTCCCAACGGTCGCCAGCAGCGTCCCGAATCCATTGCACCTTGCGTGAAGTTGCCTCTGGTAAACCATCGCTCATATCTTGCCAGCTCGTATTCTCGCGTGCAATAGGCACAATTCCCACGATATCGGCCTCGCGTGCAGCAAGAGAGAGCATACGTTTTCCTCCTCCACCCAGATAAATAGGAGGATAAGGCTTTTGTACAGGCGCAGGCAGTCCTTGCAGGTTATTTACGTTGTAGTACTCTCCAGCAAAAGTCACCGACGAATCCGTGAAGAGTCCTTTGAGAATCGCAAGAGACTCTTCTAGCCGCTGAATACGTTTTCCTGGGGAGTCAAATGCAATGCCCGCTTGCGTATATTCCTCTTGCTGCCAGCCTGCGCCCAGCCCAAATTCAAAACGACCTTCGGACAAAAGATCAAGTGCTGCCACCTCTTTCGCAAGCACCGCTGGATGCCTGTAATCATTACAAAAGACACAGCTACCAATACGAAGTATACTTGTAGCATCAGCGGCGGACATGAGGGCGGCAATAGGAGGAAAATTTAAGGTCAGGTGGTCTAACATGAGAAATGTCGCATATCCCAGGTCTTCTGCACTACGAGCCTTTGTTACCCACTCCGTTCGCGAATGTACCTCACCAGCCAACACTCCGAAACGGAAAGGCCGTTGTGTACCCATCACACTCATCCTTCCTGCTAAATATTTCTAACAGTTAGAGCCATACTTAGCTTGACACATAATGAAACATTAGGAACACAAAATATTCTACATGTAACAAAGTGTACAATCATAAAAAGGAAAACGTCAATGATACATTAGTCCTTGTCTATTGTATCGCGTTCCATTAAAGCTTATACTTTTATAAATAGGTTTTTTTCTTGTTGTAAAAAGACTTTAGAACAATCGACAAGAATATTGAAACACTCAAGGGGGAAAACGATGAATACGGAACAAGAGGCTTTTAGCAGATTTAGTCAATCCTTTAAGCTAGGCTGGCTTTTAGCAGTTTTAGAATTTCACGGAGATTTTGAACCTATTGTTGAAAAGGATTATTTGGAGCCTACAAACACGCAAAGGGTTTTGTCACTTCTTCCATCCGCTATTTACCGAGCGCATGAAAACGGGCACAAGGACAAGATAGAAGACCTTGTGCTTAGTATAGGCGATGTGCCCCGCGAATTGGATGAGAAGCAGCAAAAAGAGTTTGTCGATGGGTATCGAACAGAAGCACTGTTGCAGACACCCTTCCCCGGTTATTTTCCTCGACGTTGCAAACCATATTTCCCGCATGAGCAATAACAGGCAAACGGAGAACGATTAGCACTCCGTTTCCTAGTTTGTGAAGAGGCTCCACAAGCCTCTTCGCCTTTTTGCATTGGTAAATATGGCACCATCGGTAATAGCATTATCAAGATGAACACCGCGCATATCTGCCTCGCTGAAGTCGGCAACCCGCAAGTTCGTATCGCTCAAATCAGCATCCTTGAGATCAGTATCGCTCAAATTTGCCGCGTTGAGATTAGCAGCGCGAAAATCCGTCATTCGTAGGTCGGAACCGCTGAGGTTGGCAAGGCTCAAATTCGCCTCCTTCAGGTTTGCCATACGCATGTCTACTCCACTGAGATTTGCCCTATTAAGATTAACACCACTAAAATTAACCGAATTCAACAGGGAGCCGCTGAGGTCCGCTTTGCTTAAATCCGGCTTAATCTGTGGATGCGCTTGCCGCCATGAATTCCAAAAAGGTACGCCCCGTTTAAGAAAATAAAAGTGTTCCTGGTTTGCCATATCTGTATCTCCCCTCTAGCATAGATAGACAACGAACACATTATAAATGCATGTATTCATAATTGGCAAGTAACCTACCCTTTAGGTAAGGCAACTCATGTCGGCGCAAAAATGATACAATGAAAGAAACTGTACGGGTCTGATTCATCACACCCTCGTCCCCGAATTACAGCACAATGATGTGCTATCTAAGGAGCAAACACATGGCAAAAGTATTTGAGCAAACAGGCACACACACGCCTTTTATAAATCAGCCCTTTTTTGATTTCTCACAAGAGGAGCATAGACGCGCTCAGGCTGAGGCACTAGAGCAGGTCAAGAGTGAACTGGGGCAGACATATCCGCTGATTATTGGTGGCAAAAAAATACAGGCACCGCAGACCTTCGCCTCGGTCAATCCAGCACAGCCAGATCAGGTGATAGGCCATTTCGGACGCGCAACCGTCGAGCAGACACAGGAAGCGATTCAGGCCGCTGCCGATACCTTCGAGACCTGGAAACGCGTACCGGCACAGGAACGCGCCGACTATCTGTTCCGTGCAGCAGAACTCATGCGCCAGCGTCGCTACTACCTGAATGCATGGATGATCTACGAGGTGGGCAAGAGTTGGGCCGAGGCCGATGGTGACACAGCGGAGGCCATCGACTTCCTGGAGTTTTATGCGCGTGAGATGCTACGCCTTGCGGAGGTGCAGCCAGTCACGAAAATTCCGACGGAAGACAATGAGGTGGTCTATATTCCTCTCGGCGTCTGCGCCGTCATTCCGCCCTGGAACTTCCCATGCGCGATTATGGCGGGTATGACCAGTGCGGCCTTTGTATCGGGCAACACGGCTGTCCTCAAACCAGCTAGCACCGCGCCAGCTATCGCCTATCAGTTTGTACGCATTCTCGAAGAGGTCGGATTGCCAGCAGGCGTCGTCAACTTCCTCACGGGTTCGGGCGGCGTGATTGGTGATACGCTTGTCGAGAGTCCAAGAGTGCGCTTCATCGCCTTTACAGGCTCGCGCGAGGTTGGACTGCACATTCACAAAATGGCGGCAACGCATCAGCAGGGGCAGAAGTGGATCAAGCGCACAATTCTCGAAATGGGCGGAAAAGACGCCGTTGTCGTTGACGAGACCGCTGATCTCGAAGCAGCCGCGACGGGCATCGTCGCCTCGGCCTTTGGTTTCCAGGGACAGAAGTGTTCGGCGGGTTCGCGTGCCATCGTCGTCGAGTCGGTCTATGATGAGGTGTTACAGAGCGTTATCGAGAAGACCAAGAAATTGACGATGGGCGACGTGACGCAGTACGGCACATACATGGGGCCGGTGGTCGATGAGAACGCGATGAAGAAAATCGTCGATTATATCGAGATTGGCAAACGTGAAGGACGGCTCGTGCAGGGCGGCGGACATTCTGGCCCTGGCTACTTCATCGAGCCAACCATTATCGCCGATGTTGACCCTCATGCGCGTATCGCACAGGAAGAGATTTTTGGTCCCGTGCTAGCCTTCATTAAGGCCAAGAATTTCGACGACGCCCTCGACATCGCTAATGGCACAGAGTTCGGGCTAACCGGCTCACTCTACTCCCACAATGCCGAGCGTATCGAGCGTGCGAAGGAAGAGTTTTTTGTCGGCAACCTGTACTTCAATCGCAAGTCTACGGGTGCCCTTGTCGGCGTACACCCCTTCGGCGGCTTCAACATGTCTGGCACAGACTCGAAGGCCGGTGGACGTGACTACTTGCTCCTGTTCACACAGATGAAAGCGATCTCTGCCACCAAATAAGACAAAACAGAGGATGTGTTCGCTGCGCGAACACATCCTCTGTTTTGTCTTATTTGGTAGTTATTGATGCAAAATTTCGCATGCAATGCCAGGAACGACCACCGTTCCCGATGCTTGTCCCAGTGACGTTTCGCCGACATGCCCTTGTGTACCGACGATGGTCCAACTACCAGAAGGAAGTGTAACAACGGCGTTCGCCTTGTTTGGATTGTAAATCACGATAATCGTTTGCCACGAGTCGCCGTTGGCGGAATCGGTGAGTTGAAACGCAACGGTATTGTCCGGGCTATCCAGGAACGAGAGATGCGTGCGTACATCTTCAGCCGTCGTCATGCGAAACGCAGGATGATTGTTGCGAAGAGCAATGAGTCCTGCGTAGTAGTTGAACACATCTATGTGTTGCGACTTGCGCTCCCACTCGAACTGATTTACCGCATCACCTGCATTGTAACTATTGTCGTTACCACCTTTGGTACGCAGAAATTCGTCTCCCCCTTGAAGAAACGGTAGTCCTTGCGAAGTGAGTACAATAGCTTGCACAAGCTCATCCATCAAAATACGATCATATTCGGGGTCGCCGCTATTGCTACGCGCGAGCTTGTCCCACAGCGTGTAGTTGTCATGGCTTGTGGCATAGTTGACGGTCTCGCCAGGATTTGCGGTGAAGGTGTCGATGCTGCCCTTGACCCCGACTTTGATAGCGTCCACCTGCCCTTCCGCGCCCGTTGGAAAGCCCTGATTGTGAGCGTCAAACATACTGCCGACCAGCACGTTACGCATGTCGTCGTTGAAGGCTCCAAAGCCGAGATTCTTCTGTTGCCCCTTCGTCGCAAGTTGACTATCTGGAAGTGCCGAGCTACTCCCCGTCCACGGCTCACCGTAGAGCAGCACATGTGGATTGAGGACATGCAGGTCTTGCACGACCTGTTTCATCGTCTCGACGCCCAGTAGAGCCATCAGGTCGAAGCGGAAGCCGTCGATGTGATATTCCTGTACCCAGTATTTCAGTGAGTCGCGCACAAACTTTTGCACCATCGGTCGCTCAGTTGCCAGCTCGTTGCCAACACCCGAACCATTCGTATAATTACCAGCATAATCGGTACGATAGTAGTATTGCGGCACGATTTTGTTGAAGTCCGAATTCAGGGTGGCATAGGTATGATTGTAGACGACATCCATAATCACACCAATATTCGCGCGGTGTAGACTCTGTACCAATTGCTTGAACTCGGTTATACGAGCGGTGCCGTGAGGAGTCGTAGCATAGGCTCCCTCCGGCACGTTATAGTTGCGCGGGTCGTAGCCCCAGTTATACTGATCGGGTGCGTTCTCATCGACGCTAGCAAACTCCTCGACGGGCAACACCTGGACATGCGTTATACCTAATTGCACGAGGCTATCGACGCCTGTCACCACGCCGTTCGGACTCTTCGTGTCGCGCTCGGTAAAGGCCGGATAACGCCCCTTATTCGCCATCCCCGAATCCTGAGAAATCGAGAAGTCGCGTACATGTAGTTCGTAGACAACGGCATCAGTTGAATGCGCTAGCGTCCTGTACGTATCGCTATTCCAATCATTGGGATGAGTAGTAGTAAGATTGACAATCATACCGCGCACTCCGTTGACCGCGATGGCCTTGACGTAGGGGTCAACGGCGGTCTGCGTTCCACCGTGTATAGTGAGGAGATACACGTAGTACCAAGTTGCGAGATTGCCCGCGACCCGTGCGTACCACGTCCCCTGTTCGCTGCGCTGCATCGTCTCCTGGCGCGTTAAGCCGCCAAGTTCGTTGTCATAGAGCAACACCTGGACATCAGATGCCGTTGGTGCCCACAGGCGAAACGAGGTATGTTCGGGCGTGTAGGTGTTGCCAAGATCATCGCCCTCATAGCTATATGCAGCGTTATTTAACACGCCGCGCGGCAGAACGCTATTCTGCCCATGTTCATTCAGCGCAATCACGAGCGTATCGGCAACAGAAGGAGCCTCGGCAAGCGTTACCGCCACAAGGTCGGTCAACACACCGTTCGTCGAAGAAGGCATCGAAATCAGGGGCGTATTGATGGAGTCATAGGTCTCGCGTCGCTTCGTGATAATATCATACGGGACATAAGAAAACGTCACTTTCGCGCCGCCCTCTGGTACAATCAATTGTGCGTTAAGAGCAGGAAGGGCGTTATCAAATGTACCATCGAACGCGACTTTGTAGCTATAAGTCCCAGCAGGTAACGCTCCTGTGAACTGATACAGATTGGCGTTCACTCTGGTCATCTGTGTCTCTGTATCGTTTGGATTCCAGTCGCTTTTCGCGCCCAATAGATGCTGTAGATCGCCCGTAAGCACCGCCTGCTTGGGCGGCACAATATCTACATTTGTTACTGGAATCGTCATGCCAGTTGTCTGATTCGTCACGATAACATCGCTGGCGGCAAAAGGGAGCGTCAATGTATTAGAGAGTTTTACAACAATTGTTTTCTCGTCCTCTAAATATGCGTTGACAACATGTGATTGTGTAGCAATCTCAGCTACGTCTAACGAGGCAGAAACGGTAGAGTCACCATCCACAAGCCATACCTCCTCTATGTTCTTTCGTCCTGTACAGGAATTATTGTATGCATTCTCTTTATACGACGAATCACAAAGCTATTCTGTAGCATTCCTAGTTTCTGTTATCGTAAAATGAGTTATATCTTTGTGTGCTACATGGTCAATCTTGATGTGTTACATTGCCACGTAGGGGGGAAAGTACACAAGAACATTTTCCATGTTAGACGAGTGTTTTTTTAT
>CAXUGH010000028.1:11615-12617 GCA_964250365.1 uncultured Ktedonobacteraceae bacterium | reverse complement strand
CATCAAGATTGACCATGTAGCACGAAATTTGATTACTATTAAGGAGTTATTCCGTGACTACTGTCACTCCATTAAACGCCAACACATGGCAAATCTCGCTACCATTTTTGGGCGAAGAGGGCATTATCGGCTCGTACCTGCTTGCAGGGAATAACGAGCTAGCCGTTATCGACCCAGGACCAGGGAGCATGATCGAGTTTCTGCTCGATGCCATTCGACAGGCCGGTTTCGCGCCAGAGGATGTAACACACCTGCTGGCAACACATGTGCATCTCGATCATGCGGGTTCAGTTGGCTCGCTCGTCAAACGTATGCCCAACGCTACTATTTACGCTCATAGCAAAGGTACACCGCACCTGCTCGATACGACAAAGGTTGTCGCCAGCGCAACCCGCATCTATGGCGAGCGCATGCAAGAATTGTGGGGCGACATCGAATCGGCTCCGGCTAACCGTGTGCGAACAATGGAGGGTGGCGACGTACTCGATGTCGCAGGTCGGCAGCTTGAGGTACACTATACTCCTGGTCACGCGATACACCACGTCGTCTTCTTCGATAGGCAATCCGGCGCATTGTTCGCAGGTGATACAGCCGGTGTGCGCTTACAGGGCGTAGACTATGTGCGTCCACCGACACCCCCACCCGATATCGACCTTGAAGCATGGTTTGAGAGCATCGACACGATCAAGGGTCTGCAACCCGACGTACTCTATCTGGGACACTTCGGCGCGACACGCAATGCTGCTCATCACCTCGAACGCTTGCGCGATCAGCTCATTCTCTGGGGCAACTATGTGTTAGGAGCCATGCGCGAAGGCAAGAGTGAGCAAGAGATACTCGACATCCTCATCGCACAAACTGAGCCAGAACTGAGGCGCGTCACAAACGATCCCGAAGCACCCGCACGCTACGAAATCGCCACCAACTATGCTATGACGGTACAGGGCTATATGCGGTATTGGAAAAAGCACCATCCCGAACGCCTATAGCACAAGACGAATA
>CAXUGH010000028.1:0-11605 GCA_964250365.1 uncultured Ktedonobacteraceae bacterium | reverse complement strand
CAAAACCCACACTACATATAACAATCTAGAGAAACTTGGGCAAACGCCCAACTTCTCTCTCTATTCTTATTCGTCGAAGATTTCATCTTCGCGTACACGTTCTGCTCTGCGCTCGGCCTCGCGCTCCTCTTGCTCTTCATAGGGAATAAGTTCGTCGGGTGAAGATGGATTGATCACACCAATTAAAACTCTAATAATACCAGCTAGTATGATGAGGAAGCCAAATCCTATGGCAATCCCTTCACCAGAGGCTGCCCCCGTTCTTAGAGATAGACCAAAGCCTATCAACGCAAGGCCAACCAGCACAATTATCAACCCGCTCCACGTATACTTATTCCACTTTATGCGCTCCGCCGTCTGTAACCGTCTCAAGCGTCGCGCAAGGCCAACTCTTTGCTTTGCCAACCCCAGGCTCCTTCTCTGCTAGAAAGCAGACATTCTTTGCCATAATTATACGTCATCAAAGCATCATAGTATACAATTCCAATTCAGAGACAGAAAAATGCATACGCTGCAGCGTATGCATTTTTCTGTCTCTGAATTGGGGGAATTTACTCTTGACAAATTTAGTATGGCACCTTATAATATGGATGTGAACTATAAGGGGGCTAACAAAATGGATATACGAACAGATAAATTGGCGAAGTTGTCAAAAACGGAAATGATGAGGAAACGTGCCCAACAATATATTGGTGTCAACGGAGATACAGTAGAGGCATATTGGCTATTTCTCAATGTAGCGAGAGAGATACTTTCAACATTCCAGAATCGACTTGAGCGTTTCGGTTTGTCGGATGGCAAACTGGTTGTCCTCATTCTTTTACGCCACGCCCCAAATCATAGTTTGACACCTTCGGAGCTAGCCGAGCGTTGTGAAGTGACGCGCGGCACTATCACAGGTCTCCTCGACGGACTTGAACGCTCAGGACTCATTGAGCGCAAAAGCCATCCAGAGGACCGTAGAATGCTCACGATTCAACTCACAAAGCAGGGGCACGATTTCATCGAAGAAATCATGCCGCAACACTTTCGATGCTTTGGCGAGATGATTAAACAAGCTGATTTGAGTAACGATGAAATACAGCAATTTACAACGATACTCAAGAAAATTCAGCAAGGCATTCCTGCTCTTCGTATGGAGAATAGTAAGGAATGTTAGCGTCCTGGCATGATAGTAGATTATCGTGCCTGTAAGGAGAACACCCAAATGCAAGTTCCCGCACAAGCGGCGCAACGAAGTGGTGGGTTGTCGTATAAATGGATTGTCGCGATTGTCGTCGTTTTTGGCCTCTTCATGAGTATCCTGGATACGACGATTGTCAACATTGCCATTCCGCGTCTACAAACCGCCTTTGGCGCAAGTTTGAATAATGTGCAGTGGGTCATTACTGGCTATACACTGGCACAGGGTGTAGCGATACCGCTCACCGGCTACTTCTCGAATCGTTTTGGTCTCAAGCGATTTTACATTATCGCGTTGTCCGCCTTTACGATTGGCTCGTTACTCTGCGGATTGGCATGGAGCCTTCCCGTACTCATTGTCTTCCGCATACTACAGGGCTTTGGTGGCTCGTTTCTACTGCCAATGACGATCACGCTACTGTACCGCGAGTTTCCACCACAGGAGCGTGGTATCGCGACAGGTTTCCTGGGTATACCTATCCTGCTAGCACCTGCTCTCGGTCCTTCGCTTGGTGGCTATATCGTGACCTTCGGTAGTTGGCAGTTGATTTTCTTCATCAATGTTCCTATTGGCATAATCGCCGTTATTCTCAGTTTTCTCTTGTTACGTGAATTCAGACCAGAGGGACGTGAGAGTTTTGATTTCGGCGGCTTTGCGTTCGTCGCAATTGGTCTCGCATCGGTTCTTTACGCGCTCTCGGATGTGAGTACTGATGGATGGGGATCGACGAAGGTGTTAAGCTTTTTGATTGGCGGCATATTGGCTCTGATAATCTTCGTCATAATCGAACTTGCGATCATTCGACGTGAAGGACAACCACTGCTGGACCTACGCGTGTTCGGCACGATGTCGTTTACCTCAGCCAACCTTGCCAACATCTGTATTACCTTTGCCTTGTTCGGCGGCCTATTCGTCATTCCTGTCTACCTGCAAAACCTACGTGGTCTCAGTGCATTCGCAACAGGTTTGATTTTGATACCACAGGCACTGGGGTCGATGGTGAGTTCACTCGTCGGTGGACGCCTTGTAGACCGTCTTGGTGTGCGAGCAGTCGTAATACCAGGGCTGCTCATAGCAGCCTTTTCCTTCTGGGAACTCTCGTTTCTCTCGCTGTATACACCGTATGGCTGGTTCCAGGTACTGCTTGTATTACGAGGTCTGGGCATTGGTCTGGTCGCGCAACCGTTAATCGTTGCGGCTCTCGCGGAAATACCACCACGCCAGCTTTCACAGGCATCAGCGATTAACTCGGTTGTGCGTTCCGTAGCTAGCTCGCTCGCGGTGGCAACTCTGGCAACAATTGTGCAAACGCAATCGAAGATTCACTACAGCCATCTCGCCGAGCAGGTGACTGCTGCTTCGCCGCTTGGTCGCCTAGTCGCAGGGCTACAAGCCTTGTTTGTCTCGCGTGGTACAAGTATTGTAGATGCCAGAAATGGTGCGCTACAAGTTGTTGCTCGATACGTACAACTGCAAGGGTACGCCTTGGCGATTCAAGATGCATTCCGGCTCTCAGTAGGAATTATCCTGGTTGCGATTATCGCCGTCTTCTTCATTCGTGGTTCACGCCGCTCGAGCCAACAACGCGCTCCACAGCCGGTGCAGGAAGAGACGACCGACGAGGGTAGCGCGTCACGTGATGAGGCTATGCTTGCGGTATAATAAAACTATCGCCTCGTGGGGTTGAAAAGAAGTCAAGTAAGACATGATAAATATCTCATCGTGTCAACCAAAGAGTCTATTATTCGTACACAACATACATATTCTGGTTTTTCTCTTGAAAGGGGAATATTCTCATGCGTCGCTTAATTATTGTGCCGGTTCTCATCGTCGTAGCATTGCTTGCAATTCTTGGCGGTATCGGCTACTACTTTTACAACAGCTACATGTTCTATTCAACCGATGATGCCCAGGTCAATGGGCAGATTGTCAACATAAGTGCCCTGGCTCCTGGTCAACTCACCACGCTCAGCGTAAAACAGGGCGATAGAGTCACGGCTGGACAAACCGTCGGCACGGTGACAGTCGCAGGGGCAAATGGTCAGAGCAACACTCAAGACATCACCAGCCCAATTGATGGCACAATTGTCCAAGTTGCTGCTGTGCAAGGTCAAGGTGTCGCCGCTGGCTTAACAGTCGCACAGGTGACAAATCTCAACAATCTGAACGTCGTTGCGTATGTTGACGAGGGTACCATCAATAACGTCTCTGTTGGTCAACAGGTCGATGTGAAGGTCGATGCCTATAGTACTTCCTATACCGGTCACATTCAGCAGATTGTACAGGCAACGGCTGGCTCGTTCTCGCTCTTGCCAACGCAGGATAACGCCAGTGGTAACTTCACAAAAGTTGGACAGCGTGTTCCCGTGATTGTGAACATCAACGGCAATGGTGGCAACGATCTCGTCCCTGGCATGAGTGCTGAGGTCACAATTCACCTGCACTAGTTCGTCGTAGCGCGATGCCCTTCCCATCGAGGACAACACCCGTACAATGGGAGGGGCATTCTCTTATACGGAGTTCTACAGGTAGAGAGAGAAGGAGCAACATGGATACACTTATTATCGGTGGACTGCTCGTTGTTGGTATCGCGGCAATCGTCGGACTCTTTTTCGTTTTGCGAAGCGACGATACGCCAACAGCACCTGCGACAACGCGGAATGTTTCGCAGCCAGCAAATGAATCAGCAAATCCAAGCGTACCTATTTCGGCACAGCAATCAGTTCTCAGTACAGGCGTTGCTCAAGCTGATACAAGAACGGTACCCAGCATGGAGACAAGTCCTGAGCAGGAGGCACCGCTCAAAGTACGCTTGAACGGTCAATTTCATGAACTCGCGCATGGCCTACGTTCGCTGCAACAACAGGCAACCGAGATGGAGCAGCGTCTTGGTTCGCTCAACCAGATAATTGACAATATCGAGAACGACTCACCAGAAGAGCGGTAGATACATCAAAAAGAGGGTGGTTTGTAAGCCACCCTCTTTTTGATGCAAAAAACACTTTCATATCTCTACTCGGTCTCTCTTATGACAGAAACACAATTATATTGAAACATGATGAAAAAATATGTTACCATAAAAGGGGTTACAACGTATTATAATTAAGTACTCACTTTTCGCCAAAAAAGAGGGTATTCCCATCCTGCGACGTAGTGTTATTCCCTAGGCGTTTTGTACGATTTTCACAAACGAAGGAGTTTCACGATGAGAAAAGGAATCATCCGTCTATTTGGGCTGATGATGTTTGCCATGTTGATGCTCGCACTGGTACCTATAGCAACCTTTGCCGCATCACACACATCTTCTGTTTCTTCCACGAAGCACACGCCCCACGTCTTTTGGAAATCTGGTAAGCAGATCACCAACATCCATGCCGCCTCGAACAACCTTATCTATAATGGTGGTTCTGTCATGGGTGGAACAGCAAATGTGTATGCCATTTTCTGGGAGCCAACGAGTAATGTCGCAAGCGGCTACAACTCGCTCATTACTCGTTACTTTAACGATATCGGTGGCAGTTCGCTGTACCATATCGCCAACCAATACAACGACAATGGTGGCAATCGCCCTAGTAGCAGTCGGTTGGCAGCGACATGGGTAGATAGCGGTGCCTATCCCGAGTCACCCTTGCTTGATTCTGATATTCAGAATGAAGTGTCACACGCACAAAGTGTGAACGGCTGGAGTTCGAGCATAGATAACGTTTTCTTCGTCTTCACCGAAAGAAATGCAGACCTCTGCTTCGACTCTTCGCAGTCAGAGTGTGCCTCTAACGCCTTCTGTGCCTATCACGACAGCTTCGGCAACGGTACCCTCTATGCGGCGATGCCTTATGCCGCCAGTTTCAGTTGTAATCCAGGCGGCAAGTTGCCGAACAACAACGATGCCGACCTCACCATCAACGTGACCTCTCACGAGCAGATGGAGGCCGCAACCGATCCCGAACCAAGTAGCGGTTGGGTTGACTCAGGTGGTCAAGAAATCGGCGACAAGTGCGCCTGGACCTTTGGCACTCGCGGCAGCAACGGTGCCAATGTCACCTTCAACGGGCATCCCTACCTGTTGCAGCGCGAATGGAGCAACGCAAAACGTGGGTGTTCGCTGACTTAGTACCAATCAGTAGCACTTCTCGCTAACTTTGTCGCAGGATGGGCAAACAGGAGAAGTGACGAGGTCTTCCTTTCCTACGGCTACCTGCTATAACGCGAATGGAGCAATGCAATCGGTGGGTGTGCTATTAGTGGCTAGAGCGAACGTCGCTCTGCTTCCTCGTTAATATATATCGCGGGTCTAATAAGCAATCAGCCCAACCCAATATTTGGATGGGGGCGATCTTGTTATGCCCGCGACATGACTACGCAGTTAAACTGAATAGTTTAGTGAACAAGGCTCATCAAATCGTTGACAGAATGCAGAATAATACAACTCCATAGCGACTTTGACCATCTTAGAGTGATGCACATTAGAAAGCCAAAGACAAAGATATAGACCATCGTGTACAGCATATTTGGGAAAAGCTTCTCTCCAATGCTTATCCGATAAGGAATGTGAAGCGTGAGAAAGAGCAACGAGGATATTAAGCTCCCATACCAGAAGCCCATTAATTCCTGCAACTTCTGAAATATAATACCGCGAAACGGAATTTCTTCCATCACGCCAACAAGTAGTACAACATTCAACCACTGGTCTACTCCCAAATTGAAATGTGGCCCCTTACCTTGCACAAGCAGGGCGTATGTCGGTTGTACACAAAAAAACAGCGTGCCGAAAAAAGCCCAGGTAAGCCCCCTACGAACATGTGTATTGAGTTTCAGGTAGGTAAAGGGATTACGTTGCTGGACATAGCGAATGTAGAGAAAAGCGGGGAGAATCCAAAAGAGCAGCTTATACAACGGATCAAAGAGCAGATTGTAGATTAAATAGCCATGAGAGACATAACGATCAAGGTAGGGAGCGATAAAAAAATCGCGTAAAGCTCCCGCAGTATGTACCAGTAAGATATATCCCAAAAGCCACAGTATTTCATAAGTTCTATGCTTTGTCTTTGTCAGATACATATTCGTTCCTCTTTTCACATATTGTGATTAATGCATCCACCAAAAAACTGAGGCAATCTAGGAGGCTGATTTATTCCGCCCTCGGACGAGCGCAGCAATGTCCGTTCCTCAGCAGTATTTAGCGGATACGCTGTAAGTGTAGAGTATATGCAGAGGAAATGCATCAGCTAAAAGGGCAAAGAGGTGTTGCCCAATAGGGCAAGAAACTAGGGCACCCGCAAGGGGATGCCCTGGTTCCACCACAATAGAATGGACTATGGAAGAATGATAAGTTGCTCTTGTAGTGCTTTGGCAACCGCTTCGGCGCGATTGTTCACGCCGAGTTTCTCGAAGATGATCGTGGCGTAGAATTTGATGGTGCGTTCGGCGAGGTGCATCTCGCTGGCAATGACCTTGTTGGAAAAGCCGCGTGCAATATAGGTGAGAATGTCGCGTTCGCGCTGTGTGAGTAGCTCTTTCGCTGTTTCCTGTTTTCTCTCGTCGCGCAACAATCGTTCCATTGAGCGCAACAAACGCTCTGTGATAGCGGGTTCGAGCAGAGAGCCACCATCGGCAACAACGCGTACAGCATGTAGCACCTCGGACAAGCCCGCCTCCTTCAAAAGATAGCCGTTCGCACCGGCACGAACAGCCTCAAGAATACGCTCGTCGCTACCATACGCGGTTAAAATCAGTACACGCGGTATTGGAGTAAAGGTACGCGTTTGTTCAAGTACTGCTACCCCACTCATGTCGGGCATCTCTAAATCGAGTAGCACCACGTCGGGCTGCGTCCGTTCTATCAGTGCTATCGCCTCGGCTCCCGTTCCAACTTCGCCAACGATGTCCATATCGGGCTGCGTACTCAGCATACTGCTCAAGCCCTCTCTCACAATAGCGTGATCGTCCACCAGTACAATACGAATAGGCTTCATACTCTATAGCTCCTCGCCAGAAGCGGCTCTGTCTCGCTAACTTTCTGCAACGGCACCATTGCCACTACCTGCGTCCCCGCTCCAGGGGTGCTGAGAATATCCAGCGTCCCTTGTAGCAAGTGTAGCCGTTCGCGCATTCCCACAATACCGAATCCAGTAGCAGGGAGACCGCAAGGGTCTCCCCTACATATCGTGTAGGAGGGGGACATGTAGGGGAGACCGCAAGGGTCTCCCTGCTCAAAACCAAAGCCCACGCCATTATCGGTAATCGTCAGACACAGCATCTCGGCCTCAACGCTCAATTCGACCTCGACCGCGCTGGCGTGTCCATGTTGTCGAGCATTATGCAGTGCCTCTTGTGTGATGCGGTAGAGCGTGAGCGCGGTTGCAGACGAAAGAGTAGTTTCGTCGATAGACTGCCCTACGCGAAACGTCGCGCCTTGTTGCTCTGTTGTTTGTGAGGCTCTCCACGATGCCGTTAGCGTGGAGAGTGCCTCTATGAGCGATTGGCCCTGCAATGCGTCTGTGCGTAACTCAAGAATGGAGGTACGCGCCTCGTGCAAATGCGTTCCTGCTAATGAGCGTGCGTACTCTATATGCTCTCGTGCGGATGTAGGAGCGGTATCTAACAAGACTTGTCCAGTCTCAAGGTGCATCTTGATGGCAGCGAGTCCCTGTGCGAGTGTGTCGTGTATCTCACGCGCAACGCGGGTGCGTTCGCGCATCGTCGCCAGTTCTTCAGCATGAAGAGCGTATGTCCGTAACTGCTCTTGCGCCTGTGTTAATTGAGCAACAAGTTCTTCGTTCTGCATGCGAGCCGTGCGCTCCTGCACACCTAAGCCCGTAAACGTCTGTACAAAAGCAAGGCCAATCAGCAAAAGTGCTAATTGGAGCGGCGTCCATATCGACAACGACTCATTCGCAACGCCGTTCGTAACAAGCATATCCAGCAGAACTATGAGTA
Organism: uncultured Ktedonobacteraceae bacterium; assembly: GCA_964250365.1. Taxonomy (GTDB): domain Bacteria; phylum Chloroflexota; class Ktedonobacteria; order Ktedonobacterales; family Ktedonobacteraceae; genus JBBQVS01. The sequence goes on along the minus strand of CAXUGH010000028.1, from coordinate 3,486 downwards.
ACAGGCCAGCAATCACAAGCCAACTTCCGACTCGCCCAAAAGCACTACGCGCCTGTATCGCCATACAAAAAATCACGCTATACCCTAGTAGACGCAACAGAGATGAGGCAAAGGAACTCACAATCAGAGTCAGCACAAAAATAGAGAGCAAATATGTATATGTAAACCGCCAATGCGACCATAGAATGCGCCGAGGTCGTACTAGTGTCCACAGGGTATAGACAAGATACAGCGCAGCCACAACAATCTCTAACCAGGGGCTATCTGTCGGCGTACTCTGCACACCTAGATGCCCCGACAAACCATCCGTCACCGTTTGCGTGCTTAACATAACAAGTAGCAAGGCACCGAACAGGATGAATACGGATTTGAGGAGCAAACGCCAGGGAAATTTCTGTTGCATGCTCTACCTTTCTACGTAAAGCTACGCTCTTTGGCCTTCATTATACTCCTCTTGTCGTGCCTGCACCATCTCTAACGTCGGAAGTCCCTCCGTTCCCTCATGCTCTATCGAGAACGAGGCAACACAGTTGGCGAAATCCACTGCCCGCTCAGGATCGTTGTATCTATAGAGCGAAACTAAGAATGCGGCGGCGAATACATCACCGGCTCCAGTTGGGTCCACCTCTTGCACTTTATACGCTGAAAAATGTTGTGTAGTTCCGTGTCGAAATAGAGTTGCGCCATGTCGTCCGTCAGTAGCAACAAGCAAGGGAACTTGCATGCTCCATGCGTGCAGAATGGCGTCGGCTTCTTTACGGTTGTCATGAGCGAAGGGGAGCAGGTCGTCATGGCTCAGAATGAGTACATCGAGTAGTGGCAATATCTGTTCCGCCGTCTGCCATGAAGTGGGCCAGACTCGACCATCAGCATCCCAGCGTCGTAGCCAGCCTTGCGGAGTCGCGGCGATAATCGCACCAAAGCGACGAGGAAACGAGGCGACAACATCGGGCGCAATCTCCTGCGCTAAAGGACCGAGCAGAACAATTGGCGTATTGCGCCATGCAGAAGGTATGTCATTGAGAGAAAGAGAGTCGGCCTTCTCACGTAGATATTGTGTACGAAAGCCTTGTGTGTACTGGTTGACAAATGTCGTTGTTTCGTTGGAAGGATATGCTGAGATGGCGATACCAGAGAGTGTGTGCGATAAATCCTGAATGATAGCAGAGGCGGCGCGAGTGACAATACCGGCCGCTAATCCTAAACGGTAGGCGGTGAGGGCGGCAAATGTGACGGTTCCCCCAAGCGTGAATGTACCGTCGGGACGGAGGTCACGTGTAATGTGTCCTAGTGTGAGAAATTGCAATGCACCGACAAATGGCAATGACGCTGCGCCGTCATTGCCATTTGTCGGTGCATTTGACATATATGTTATCTTCCCGCGCGTTTTAATGAGATAACGACGCGTCGCTCTTCGCCTTCGCCGATGCTCTCGGTACTGATGTCCTTACTATCCGCGAGGGCTATGTGGACGATTCGTCGTTCGTTGGGTGGCATTGCCTCAAGTGCTATGGCGCGGCGGTAATTGCGTACCTGCTGTGCCACACGTAGAGCGAGCGAACGGAGATTATCCTCACGGCGTTCGCGGTAGTTTTCGGCGTCGATGGTGATACGCATGCGGTGTTTTGTGCGATGCCCGACGATCAGGCTTACGAGCAGTTGCAGCGAGGCCAGCGTCTCGCCTCTACGTCCGATTAACAAACCGAGATTCTCGTTGATGCCCTGAATATTCAGTGCAAGTGGATTAGCCGAGCGTACTTGTACCGTCGCGTGAATGTTCATGTAGCGTAAAATATGTTGTAGCACATCAACGGTAATCTCTACATCTTCGCGTGAAGGCGTCTCGATTTCTTGCATTTCGCCCTGTGCCACGCTAATGTCATCCTGTTCAGAAATAGCGGGAGTCAAGGCTTCTGATGATGGGATAAAAGGAAGTTCCTCTTCAAAGTCGCCCTCTTCATCCTCCTCGAACTCTTCCTCGTCCTCTTCGTCCTCCTCAAACTCCTCGTCGTCATCCTCTTCAAGCTCTTCAACATAGAGTTCTTCATCGGACTCTATGATATCGGGAGCGTCGGGGCCGAGAATAGCATCCGCCATTTCGGGCGTAATTACAGCACTACTCGTACTGACACGCACAGGCAACGTAGTAACACGAACTCGCGCCTCTTTGCTACCGAGGCCAAAAGCTCCCCGCGTTGGCTCCTGTAGCACGACGATCTCTACATCCTCACGGCGTTTGCCCAGGCGCGTCAATGCCTGTTGCACGGCCTCATCGACACTTTTGCCACTAGCATCTATGCTTTCCAAGACTTTCATGCCTCCCTTTATCTCTCTTCGTTTCGGGTACCTTGGTGAATTATCAGGGACCAGGGCACCCGCAAGGGGAACGCCCCTCCCATACACGAACCTGCTCCAAGTCAATCATCGTCGTATGGGAGGGGCGTTCCCCTTGCGGGCGCCCTGGCTTCACCACAGATTGCTTCTTGGGCGTCCGTTGGATTCCCATAGTATTTGATGAATGTGCATAACTAGGTTTCTACCGGCGCGAAACATTTCTCTTTTGTGTATTGTTACTACTCCTACGACGCGCTGATGATGAGCGTCTGCGTGTCGTCGAGCCGTTGGTGCGTAATTGATTAGCTATAGGACCATCGCCATCGTTGCTCTCCTCGATGCTGCCTTCGACGACGTTGCCATTGACGTTGTTCGCAAGCTTGGCCTGTTGCTTACCCGTCAGTCTATCGGTGTTGAACAGAGCCGGTTTCTCTTTGGTGAAGTCGCGTTCGCTAGTAGGCACGCTTGCCTTGCTTACAAGGTTGGGTCGTGTCAGAAGTCCGCCCCAGCCCGTAACGAAGTACTGCTGTACCGCCTGGAAGATAGATGAAACCGTCCAGTAGAGGGCGAGACCAGCGGGAAATGTCCAGCCAAAGAAGACTGTGATAAGTGGCATGATGTACTGCATGGTCTTCATGGATTGTTGCGTTGCATCAGTTGCAGTACTACCGTTTTTTGACGTACCTGCCTGTGCGACGGTTGCTGGTTGCGACATACGTAACTGGATGAACGTTGCAAGACCTGCCAGAATGGGCAGAATATGTGTTGGATCTGGTTGGCTCAGTGGAAAGTGCCATGCTACATTCAAGAAGGTGAACCAGTTCAAATCCAGATTCGGTAATTTTGTAAAGTGTGGTAGAAATGGGTAAATGAGATTATTGATATGATCAAGCAGAGAAACCTGCTTTGTAGCCTGATAGCGTAGAACGCTATTGAATGCATTGAACATACCGTAGAGAACGGGTAACTGCACTAACAGAGGAAGACAACCCGCTACAGGATTGACGCCATACTCTTTGTAGAGAGCCTGTGTCGCTAGTGCCTGTGCCTGCTGATCTTTCGCGTATTTCTTTTTCAACTCCGCCATTTGTGGCTGTAGTGCCTGTGTCGCCTTCATCGACTTGAGCTGCTGTAGCGTCAAGGGGAAGAGAA
>CAXUGH010000027.1:0-28070 GCA_964250365.1 uncultured Ktedonobacteraceae bacterium | reverse complement strand
AGCCACGTTAGCTTGCTTATCTATAGTGATATTTATCGTTTTCTCTCATGTATACAATGTACGTATAGTACCCCTTTTACCTTCGTAATTGCATCTTTATCTTCGGTGATTCTCTCACGTCTACGAGGTAAACAAGGGACGACTCGTAAGAAGCTGTGGAAGGTGGAAGTGAATGCAATGAAAGTACAACGTATCCAAGTATCTGAACAAAATTCTATTTCCTGGATTGTTATTGGGGATGATTATCTTCCTATTGAGCCTATTAATGCTTATCTGATCTATTTAGAGCACATTGAAAGTTCTTCTCATACCATTCGCGCCTACGCTCATCATTTAAAGATCTACTGGGAATACCTGCAAGAGACCCATCAGGACTGGACGTCTGTTGGTCTCAGTGAACTTGCCAATTTTCTCTCTTGGCTTAGGACTCCTCAACCAGGCATCATCTCCTTGCAGGAGCAGATGGCAAGGCGCAGCGAGTCCACAGTGAATACTATCATGGCTGCCGTCTCCTCAATGTATGACTACCACGAGCGCATAGGGACCGTGCGAGAGCTTTCGCTCACTCGCCTTCAAATGCATCATCATCGTCGGTACAAAAGCTTTTTACACCATATTACGAAGTCTCAGCCCATGAAAACTCGGCTCTTAAAGCTCAAGACCGTTCAGCGCGACCCTCAGACGCTGACGCGTGACCAAGTCCAGCAGGTGATTGGAGCTTGCGAACACTTGCGAGACCAGTTGTTTGTCAGCCTGCTGTATGAAACTGGGATGCGAGTCGGTCAAGCACTCGGCCTACGGCATGCCGATATCCATTCATGGGACAATGAGTTGCAAATTGTTCCTCGCTCAAACAATACCAATGGTGCGCGAGCAAAGGCTCGGGAAACATATACCATCCATGTATCTGCGGATCTGATGGCGTTGTACACCGAGTATCTCGTCCAGGAATTCGGCGAAACCGAGAGCGATTACGTGTTTGTCAACCTGTGGGACGGTCAGATCGGGATGCCGATGAAGTACCCAACTATTGCTGATCTGTTTACTCGTCTTGGAAAGAAAGCTGACATTGGGAAGATACACCCACACATGCTGCGTCATACACATGGAACCGAATTAAGCCGAGCTGGTTGGGATGTCGCTCTGATACGCAAACGTTTAGGGCATGCACAGATTCAAACCACGATGCGCTATATTCATCCGGACGATGATGATTTGAAGCAAGCATTTCAACGCTATCAGCAAGGGAGGAAGTGATGACAGCACTCAATACCAGCACAACTTCTTCCACTCTCTGGTCAGAGTCGAAACAGCAGGCTCTGGTAGCACAACTGCAAGGATTTTGGGCGCAGGATGAGTGGGCACTGTATATCTGCCCACTCGTGGATCAATCTACCTACACACTCCCTTTTCATTTGAAACTGCGTTTCGCTTGCGGCTCTGCGAATCTCTCCGGCGAGATCAAATATGTCTTCTGGCAGAAATTCCAGAAAGGTGAGTGGCGTGTACAGACGTGGAGACAACACGGGTTCTTACAGCGTCTTACGACATGGCTTGAACACATCGCGCCTTCAGTTCCATCTTTACTTGCGTGGCCTCTGGAAAAATGGGAATTGTCCTTTCGGACGTTCTTAGAGGAACGCCACTTGCTCGCAAGTAAGTCAATATCTCATCGGATAGACCGCTACCAACACCTGCACCCCTATCAACGGCGCAATCAAGGCTTGAGCTTACTCTCAGTCATTTACCGGACGTTGCAGGAGGCTTACGATGACCGCGACGAGTACGACAAGGACGTTTGGGACCTCCGTAAACTGATGGATCTCTCAGCGTGTTCCAACTCAAACTACCTTTTGAATTTCACAAAGTTTGTCCCTCTGTGGTTCAAAAAGGCAGCAAAACAGTATTTGCGCTACTGTCTCGCAACCCGTGCAGCTTCCCATTGTCAGAGCAGGGTCAAGGCTCTGCAAATCTTTGCGGAGTTTCTCAAGCTACAACCAGTGGAGGTGCATGCGGCAGACATTGATCGAACAATCATTGTACGCTATCTGAGTTATATAGCGGGGCGTGATTTGGCAGCAACGACACGAGCGGATTACTTGATTGGTCTTCGGCAGTTCTTCGAGTTGGCTGCGCGTGAACAGTGGGCTGATGTGACAGAAAAGCGTTTGATCTATGATGATGATTTTCCACGCGCTCCTCGCCCCCTTCCTCGTTGGATTCCCTCTGTCGTGTTAGATCAACTGAATCAGTATCTGGACGAGTTGCCAGCATATATCATGCGGATGATTTTGATATTGCAAGAGTGCGGAAGGCGACTTGGAGAACTCTGCGCCATGCCCTACGATTGCCTTTCGCAGGATGCATCGGGCGATTGGTTTTTGCGCTACCGACAGTACAAGATGAAAAAAGATCACAGTATTCCAATTTCACGCGAGGTGGTTGCCGTCATCCAGGAACAGCAGAGGGAGGTGGTAACAACGCGGGGTCAGGCAACGCGGTGGCTTTTTCCCAACCCGAAAGATCAACCTGTAAAGCAGTATGTCCTCATGCGAGCATTGAATATGCTTTCCTACAGGAGGAATATTTGTGACGCGAGTGGTCAGCCCTATCATTTTCAGTCGCACCAATTTCGGCATTCTGTCGGAACACGCATGATCAACAGTGGTGTTCCACAGCATATTGTTCAGCATTACTTAGGACATGAGTCGCCGGAAATGACAGATCGCTACGCTCATCTCCACGATCAAACAATGAAAGAGGCGTTCGCCGAGTTTCGTGGGAAGATTGTAGACATTACTGGTCGAGTCATTGAGCAGCACAATGCTGTGGACGCAAGCGATCTGCAATGGGTCAAAAAACATGTGTTGGCCCAAGCACTAGCGAATGGTCGATGCGCCTTACCTCTGGTTGCAGGTGAATGCCCCCATGCCAATGCCTGCTTGACGTGCGTCCATTTTCGGACAGATGCAAGTTTTCTGCACTTGCACAAAGCACAACTACAAACAACACAACAACTCATTCAGGTTTCACGTGCAAATGGTTGGGTACGTCAGACCGAGATGAACGAGCGTGTGGAAGCCAATTTACAGAAGATCATTACGGTGCTAGAGGAGGTTCCCCATGAGTCATGAACGAAACATTGAGGGACTGAAACAAAGTGCGAAACTTCGACATCAGGATGCGATACAGCGGACAGACTTGGGTATTCACCAATTGGTGCTGGCGAAGCGTCCGGTCAACTTTCGTACCGTTGCAGAGACCGCACATGTATCTTCTGCTTGGTTGTATCGGCAGACAGACATTCGACAGCGCATTGAGCATCTGCGAACGCAGGAAGCACTTCCTAGTCCTAGGAGTACTGGTCAGAATGCATATCGAGATGGAGCGACCAAGTCATCAGATGCATCAAAAGATGCCATGCTTGCCACGCTGAGACAGCGAGTCAAGCAAGTAGAAGAAGAAAACCGAAACCTGAAGGCTCAACTTGAAATTGTCTATGGGCAATTGCGTCAATCGCAAGAATGGCCTGTTAGTGGTGTTCACTAGCCGAAGAGGTCTAGTAGTTGTCCGAAGGAAGAGGTTTGAGCGAGAGCAAACCTCTTACGAATGGAATTTGGAGGTTCTTTAGATGCTGGTTCATTTGATGCTGGAACTCTATGGGTGTGATCGTGCTCTTCTGAGCAATGAGCCACACGTCCGTCGGGCGCTGGATGAATATCCAGAGAAGATTGGTATGGAGAAGGTCAGCCCGGTTCATTTGTACTATATCGATACATCGAACCCTTTAGACGCTGGTTTATCCGGTTTTGTAGTAATTGCTCAGAGTCATGTAAGCCTGCATGCTTGGCCTGAGTACGGCGAGGTCGATATTGATATCTGTTCCTGCAAAGAGTTCAGCCAGGAAGACGCAATTGCTTTTGCAAAAAACCTCTTTCAGACAGAGGATGTGGAGGCGCACTTTGTTATCCGGGCAACTCGTTCGCTACGACCAGAGACTCCTGATGTTGAACGTCTTGAAGCAGCTCTTGCTGCACGAGCAAGGAAGAGGTAAAGAAATGTGTACATCGTTGATATATCTACAACGTAAGAACTCGCCTGTAGAGGGCAATGAAGTCGGTGCGCTAGAGATAACTCTGCATGCATGGCCTCCTTATGGCATGGTCAATCTCGATATCTTTTCCTGTGAGCCGTTTGAGGTCGAGGCAGTGGCGCGTTTCGCCTGTGAAAAATTCCAAACACAAGATATTGAGATACACGCTGTCGAGCGGGCTACACGCTCTCCACGCCTTACCTACGCTGAACGCGATCTTCCTGTAGGGGTCTAATTCACTACACCCTGTGAGCAATACACGATACTGGCAGGAATTGAAGGACGGCATCGATGGATGGGAAATGTGGTCGATGGGGACGCGGGTGTAATGAATTAGACCCCTACAGAGATTGCATATGATATTTTCGTTGATTAGAAGGGTCTCATTTATGAAATTGAAGAGTATTGCGGTTCTTGCGTTCTTATTCAACACTGCTCTCTTTGCCACTTATTACGCGGTATCGAAGGAGGCTTTGGAACGCATTGACCCCATCGTGTTCACATTCTTTGAGATGACCTCTCTTGTACCTGTTGCGCTCTGCATTCTTGCATTATCGTGGAAACAGATTACGCGAGCAGTCGTTCGGCGCGGAATTGTGCTTGGTAGCACATTGTGTCTGGCACTCTTCACTATTGCTATCGCGCTCAAATATACGACTGCTACAAGTACAGCGTTTTTCCCCGCCCTTAACGGCTTTCTTGCAGCACTCATTGCATGGCTGTTCCTGAAACAGCCGCTTACAAAGATGACATGGGGAGCAGGTCTCTTCTCCATTGTTGGCGCGGCTCTGCTCATCATGAACTCGCCGATGGGGGGGATACGCGGTTCGTTGATCGCTTTTCTGGGTGGCCTTTTTTTCACCTGTTACGTATTCTTATCCGATACCAAACACGAGCAAGAGGTGGCACCCTGGCCTCTCTTTGCCATTGAGTTATTAACAATGGCTGGCTGGGCGTGTCTGGTTTCGCTGCTCTTTGGTGACTGGAAAGCGTTTCATCCATCGCTACCGAAAGATATTTATGTCATTCTCTATGTCGCTAGTGCGTGTACTTTTCTGCCCACAATGATCACTGTCTTGATGCAAAAACATGTCTCTGCCCTTACGGTCTCATTTATCTATGTGCTAGAACCTGTCCTGGGCGCATTCATTGCTCATTTGTATCTGCATGAACTGCTCCCGCTTTATGGCTATATCGGCGGAGGTCTTGTTGTTATTGGTGCAATTCTTCAGACATGTACTGGTATCAAGCGAACTCATACTCAAAAGCAATACGGGTATGAGGGGCAAGGGGACGCCCCTCCCATACACGTTTCTATTCCCAATGTCCCGTCATATGGGAGGAGCGTCCCCTTGCGGACGCCCTGGTTTGGTGGCGTGGTGTATCCGTTGCTATTCTTGTTTGGCGGCGGCTTCTTGCTAGCAAAAATTGGCGGTTTGCCACCGACCTCATGGCAAGAACTCTTTTTGATGCGTACACAACTTTTGGCATCGTCGGCTCTCTGGCGCGAACTTGCAATACAACTGCTGCTAGTACAGGCAGTATGCTGGCTTGTTGCGTGGGTCTCCATCATTTTGACTGGGAGTATCGGTATCGCTCGCGGCCTATCTCTACGAACCGAAACAGCACGTATTGCAGAGCAAGAAACTCTGCAACAGCAGGCAATTCCACGAACAGCAGTAATACAACCCGCTATTGCTCAACAGACATACACGGAAGACCTTGTAACGGCTGACAACGTATTGCAACAGACGTTTAGCGGCGACTTTGTGACTGCACGGAGAGAGGCGCGTATCACCGAAGAACTTCCTACACGGCCTGAGATACAGGTATGGGAGGAGTATCCAGAGATGGAACTGGCGGTTGCCTCCTACGAAGTACCCACTGTTCCACCAATGAGGAAACAAGGTGAGAGTACACTGCTAGAGCAACGGCAAAGAATGCGCCGCATGCGTCTCGCTCGTGCGTAGTATCACAGAAACGAGAGAACGATGAAATACAATGATACAGGCGACTTCTGCGTCCTATACGTGGAACCGATGGACGACAAAACAGCTTTATTCACCACCATCATCGGTCAGAAAAAACCTGTGGTGTTGATGCTCGCCGAGCAGACGCGCGTGTTACAACGTCCAGAGGACTTTACGGAACTCAAGCACGTCAAACGACAACTGGACCAGCCCGTCGTCTTTGTAGCGACACAAAGTGAACGCTTGCTGCAACTGGCGCATCGCAATGGCTTTCCAGTCTATCCCTCGATGGATGCACTCTCCAATGCATTGGCAAATGGGTATATGACGCGACAACGCACAAGAGCAACGACGATGCCGCTTCATCCAGCACAAGTTGCCTCGCTTTCTCATAAGACGGCTCCGCTTACGCCGCCTCCACCGAGCGTTCATACAACCGATACATTGTTTCCTACACGAAACGTTCACGCCGCCGATACATTACCGCCCGCGCCACCAATTACCTTTCACACAACACAGCCGATACGCACGGAGGAGCCACCGCTTCGTCAACCTACACGACCAATGCAGAGTGAACAGAAGCATGGACGTAAAAAACAATTTTCTACCATCCTGATCGCTTTGACGATCACTGCACTTCTGGCAGCCGGACTAGGCACGTTCCTGGTATTTGTGCCAAATGTCTCTATGAGTGGTAGTAACGGCGCAGGTGCTACACCTACTATCGTTGGGCATCTCTACTTTCTAAGCAGTGAGCAACTTAGCGAAAATAATAATCATGGCATTGCCGACGAGGTACAGATCGACATAAACAATCTGTCAGCTTCCAAAGCTGGCAAGAGCTACTACGCGTGGTTGTTGAGCGACAAAAGTCAGTCCGATACAAAGGCAACGCTACTGGGCGTGTTGCCCGTCAACAGTGGCAACGCTCACTTCTTCTATGGAGGAGATGCACAACACACGAATTTACTTGCCGCCAATAGTCGTGTGCTGGTGACTGAGGAAGATGCGACAGTGGCACCACTCACGCCCTCACCTGATGAGAGTACATGGCGTTACTATGGCGAGATTTCGTCTACTCCGATTGCTAATGCGAGTGATAGCACAAGCACTAAAACATTTAGCTATCTCGATCACCTGCGCCATCTGCTGGCGTCCGATCCATTGCTAGACCAGATGGAACTTCCTGGTGGCCTGAATAACTGGCTCTACCGAAATACGGGCAAGATTCTCGAATGGACGGGCAGTATGCGTGAACATTGGGAAGAGACGCCCGATGTTACCTTTCTTCGTCGCCAGACCATTCGCACACTTGCCTATCTCGATGGCCTCTCCTATGTGCAACAGGACGTGCCGCCGTCGATTCCACTTGGCATCAATGATCGCCTTGGTCGCATTGGCATTCTCCCTGTCAACGGCGTCAATCAAGACCCACCAGCATTTCTCACGCATATGGCGTTTCACTTGAATGGTTTGTTACAGGCAAACCTCTCTAATAAAACGTTACGTACTCACATCGCCGCTATGATTGTCGCCTTGAACAATGTGCGTTTCTGGCTGATGCAGGTACGCAAAGACTCCCAGCAACTGCTCAAGATGAGTGACGACCAGTTACACCAACCAAATACATTGACGCTGCTCAACGATATGATTATGAATGCGAACTCTGCCTACGTAGGCCAGACTAACACTGCTACAGGCGAGGTGCAGCAAGGCATCTCATGGGTTCATAATCAGATGCAGTCGTTGGCAGTTATCCCGATTGCACTGTATAGTCAAGGGCGTTCATCTATTCAAATGATCAAAAATTCTCCTGCGTGGGCACGAGGAGGACAGCAATGAATCTCCGACTCCTAGGCATCTCGTTGCTTGTTCTTTTGATTATGGCTGGCCTCGTCGCGGGCATTTTCACGAACAGTATTCAGAGTGCGCTTACTCTGCCAATGCATGCTATGCCAGCTATGCCTGTAATTCCTATAGGCAAAGGAAATATGCCGCAGTCAACTCCTACAACGGCAACGAATATACCAGCTAATGTAATCGCACAAGATATGTTTCAGCGAGCAGACCAGCCACTATGGGGCACGGCAACCGATACACGTACATGGGCAGGTGATGCCAATAATGCGAACGAGCAGAACATTTTCTCGATTACTAACAAGGTAGGACAGATTGCGAATGGGCAGGGAACCTTTGATGCTCTGCTTGGAGATGCAACAAGCAACGCCGAGGTGCTGATGCAAGGCTCGGTCAACTCCTTCGATGGCACAGTTAATCTTGGTGCGGTGTTACGCTGGAACGATAAGAACAACTGGTACAAGCTGCTTATAGATGGCACGAATGTCGAGTTGCTCAAGCGCATCAATGGAGTCAGTACAACGCTCGCCACACACCCCTTCGCGGCAAAGGGAGGCAGGTCGTACAATCTGCGTTTTCGCGCCGTTGGTGCAATGCTCTTTGCGAAAGTATGGCGTAGCACGCTTGCTGAACCCACGAACTGGACTCTGATGGTGAATGATACCGATCTTACGACTGGACGGTCAGGAGTACGCGTGCTTGTGAAGAATAACACGGTCATTCATGTAACCTCTTTTGTTAGTACCGCCGCCACTAGTGGCATGTGAATAGCCAATAGATAGGGAGTAGAGCTAATGCTGGACCAGATGAAAACTGCGTATGCCAATTCGAGATGGGTACGTATCGTCGTGGGCATCTCACTCTTGCTTGCCAGCACTATGTTGCTCTTGCTCGCGGGTGGATTTCCACCTTGGGCGTGGCGGTTCCTCTTCCAAACTCTGCCCCAAGTGCCTACACTTGTACAGGCACGGGGAACGATTGTGTTTGTGCCACTGTTCGGGCTAATTGTGCTATCGCTTGCCCTGCTCGTTTTGTGGTGTGTTATCGTCACAGCGTGGATCAACATACTTATCTACTGGTATCATGAGCGGCAGGCACGACAACAATTCGCAACCGAGTTACAGGAGGCTGAGGCATTAGCAACTCAGGAGACTGCACGTCAAATGCGACAGAATACAAAACTCTCGCACTTCGAGCAGCAAGAGCAAGCAATGCCACCCCTTGTAGTCTCATTAAGAGAGCGTATAGCGGCGACACCAACACAGACATATCAGGCTGTTGGAGGCAGAAGTGCGAGCGCAGTAGCCCTACAACGAACTACGCCCCCACCTCTACGGCTAGCTTCACTCGATACTCAGACGTTACCAGATAGGTCGAGAGAAACACCGCTACCAGCAGTGCGCTACCAGCTACGTGTTGTGTCTGCCTCGTATGAAGATGAGGAGATTGTCGATAAAGGCACGATTCCTGAAAGCGACTTCGAGGCCGAAGAGTTTGATACAGTTCCTATAGCCGTAGGCTCCTCACTAGACGATGACGAGCTTGAGGAAGATGAACCGGAAGAAGAGAACGAACCCGATGAAACGGCTCTTCGCTACATTATCGGCATTGCCTCCGACCCTGGCCTTGTGCGGAAGGACGCTCCCAACGAGGACAACCTTCTCGCTATTCAAGGAACATGTATCACGCCAACGGGAATACAGCCTGTTGGTCTCTTTGTGGTTGCCGATGGTATGGGGGGACACGCCAATGGGCGCGAGGCGAGCCGTTTAGCAATACAAGCATTCAGTGATGTCGTTGTACCCGCCCTGCTACGCAGCGTCGAGGACGAAAATATCTTTGTCGATATGCTCAAAGATGGCGTACACCGTGCTAACCTCAGCATCTACCAGCGCAATCGAGGGCAAGAAAACATGATGGGAACGACGATTACCGCCGCTTTGCTTGTAGGCGCGAAGGCATACGTTGCCAACGTCGGCGATAGCCGCACCTACATCTATAGGGGGGACAAACACGAGTTGAAGCAGGTGACACGCGACCATTCGCACGTCGCCTTACTCGTCGAGAAAGGCTCGATCTCGCGCGACGATATCTACACGCATCCGCGCCGCAACCAGATTTATCGCTGTCTCGGCGAACACGCCTCCGTGCAAATCGACCTCTTCGAGGAGACACTTACTCGTGATGATGGCCTACTCCTCTGCTCCGACGGTCTCTGGGAAATGGTGCGTGACTCCTCAATAGAAAAAATTCTGCAACGCACACTTTCGCAACCAACCCGTGCTAGCGAGCAACTTCTCGATGCCGCGCTTAAAGCTGGTGGAGCCGACAACGTAAGTATGGTAGTTGTATATATGGGCAATTGATGTGGTAGGGACCGATTTATCGCGTCCTTGCCAGCAATCGTAATGCCAGCAGGACGCGATAAATCGGTCCCTACCATTTGAATAATACATCACCTTCTTGCACTGTTATCGTTTGTTCTCGATGGACCAGCTCTGCCAGGAAGCCGCGTCGTCCGTCCATCAAAAATTGTAGCGTCTCCTTTGCATCAGTTGAAGTAAGTGTTCTCTGAGCTGCGTAACTGCTGAAGGGGAGACAGGGAAAGATAGTTCCTACATGTGTAAGCAGAATAAATTCACCTGTTTGTGCTTGTTGAATGGCGAGACCAGCCTGTAGCTCGTCGAGGCTGTACATTTTGTCGGCTTCAACGATAATGTTTTCACCTGCATAACCATCAACAAGATGTTGACCAAAGCGTGAACGTAACGAAGCGTAATGGCTGGTAAAACCAAGCGAGAAGCCGTTATCGCCTCGGCTCTTTGTCTGTGGATGTAGTTCGTTATGCACATCAATAATGTGCCGACCATCCTCCGTTACACCAACAACTCCCGGCTGTGATAGGAGAAGTTTCTCAACTCTGAGCAAGCGCGTTGGATCATAGCGTTCAGGCTTGCCCACTTTGATCGATGCTGGCTGAATCTGTACGAACACAATACGACCAATTTTTTGCATAATGTTATTAGATAACCACCTGAAAACTAACGCTGAATGAAGCCTGCTCGTTCCAGTTCATCCAGTTGTTGTGTAATCTCTTCCGCGCTATGTCCAACCAAGCGTCCCAGTTCAACTATGCCTCTTCGTCCATCAATGAGTAAAAGTAGCCTTCGATATGTTCGTGAAAATCCTCCTTGTTCCAGTAGTGCTAGCCCCTCTTCGATTGACTTTGTGCGCCGAGGAGTACCACTCACAAATCTCTCTAGTGATTCCATAATGGGGCTGTTAGTACGTATTTGCCCTCTGACTTGAGCATCAGGCGTGCCGAGAGGCTGTCCGCGAGAGGCTTGTGATGTAGTGAGCGTGGGCAAATCGTTTGTAGAGTGTTCGACAAATGCGAACATGCAATTTCCCCATCCACTGAGCCATGCGAACGCCTCTTGTCCACTCAGGATACCAACATTCGCCAGCACAACTTGTCCATTGACGAATTGTACGCGTCCCTCTTCAAATGTTGTACCTTGCCCACGTTCGACGGTAAGCATGCCTGTTCGACGCCCAAGTCGAATCACATGGATAACATCAGCAAGCCGATCTGTTGCCGTTTCTCGCTGCTGCTGCATTTCTTTCTCCACGATGATAAAATATGCTCTACAATGAACAATCCTACACGAGAATAGAGGGTAAATTGCTAACGCTATTCATAAAACTTGCCTAAAGATATCACATGTCTCTGACAAATACAAAGAAAATCTATTACTTTTAGCCTATGTTTTTATAAGTTTTTAATGACTTTTTTTGACGAATGCTATAACAAGCTAGCTAGAACACAAGGAAGCGGTCTCGTTACGAAACCGCTTCCTTGTGTTCTAGCTAGCTTGTTATTTTCCGACGACGTAACGCAATTCCTCGACGACGCGCTCCAACTGGTTCGCGGCATCAGTTGCGGAGGTCGCGCCAGCGGCAAGTTGCTCCGTTACCTGAGTTGCCACTTTCAGGGCAGTAGCAAGCTTCTGATTGCTCGTTCCCTGATATTGGGCGGCATTCTCGATGTACTGCGCTGCAGAGGAGGCTTTCGCTAGATACTGGCGTGCATTCTTTTCATCGAGGTTATACCAGTTCTGTGATAGCTCCATATTGACGTCGTTGAGTTGACGTGCCGCAACCTTTGTTGCATCGGTGTAGTACTGAACCGATTGTAGGCCAACTTGCGACGAGTCTACCACCCACATCTGCTCAGAAGCGGCATCCTGCTGCTTCGTTGCCAATGCATTCAACGCAAGACTGCTCTTTTGCAGTGACTCAACGGATGACATAATTGGATACGAGAGGCGTCGCCCGAAGATAACACCAATGATGGCAGCAAGGATTGCGATGGCAAGTCCAATAATAAGAGTGGAAAGCAATTGCTGATTGGCGACAAGTGTGACGGTATTGACCGGACTCAAGACGTAGTATGTCCACGGAACCGTGCTTGCAGCACGTTGTACGATTTGATACTGTTCATTCTGACCCGTGGGTGTTCCTTGATAGGTATCTGCCGTGCCGTGCATATGTTGAGCGAGAAGAGGGTCGGCGAGTAGCGACACATTCCCAGCAGTGCCATAGCGTGCCTCATCTGCAATACGTTGTTGCGCCTCTGCTGAAACAGGTGCAACCGCTTTGAAGAGCCGTGTTGTTTGTGTATCGGCGATACGTACACCGTTTTCATCGAGAATGAAGGCGTAGCGTCCATCATTTGTAGTGTTGGCATCTTGCCTGACAATATCCCAGATGTAGTCGAGATTCAGCGTAGCCTTCATAAAGCCAAGTAGTGGAATATTCGCGGTTCCACCAATAGGGCTGTAAATATCGACTGATGCCTTCTGTGTTACAGGGTCGTAATAGACCGCTGATGCAAAGGTTTTAAGAGCATCCACCTGCTGTAAATCTTCGGGTGGCACCATAAATTTTCCATGTGGTTGTGGCATAATCGGGTACGAAAGAAGTAATGCACCCTTCGTAGTAAATAGTGCCCATGTAGTGTAGTGTTTATCGCGAAAACTGCCTGCACCCAGTGCGTAAGATGCATGGACCGCAAGATCATGATAGGCGGGTGTTTGACTTGGGGGAGCCGCCATAAACGTCTGTAGCGATGGAACCTGAGATAACGTTTGTGCATCAAGCAGTCTTTCGTTAAAATAGGTGTTGATAAGCTGAACGCGTGATTGGGCGTCACTGATCATCGCGTTGTTTGCTTGTGTAGTCAATGTCGGGCGCGACTGTAACTCACTGAACAAGATAGTAAGTAGGAGTGGAAGGATAGCCGCCGCCACTAGACCGATAGAGATACGAACTGAAAGTGAAGAGCGACGTTTGTACGTTCGAGTTGGTAGTTGCAACCCTTGTTGAGCCATGACAGTAAACCGTCCTTTGCTGGTTATCGAATAACGCCAATGTATGCCAGATCTCGTAGCAGCTTGAGTCCCTCATCTTGCTTTCTTCCTAAAAGCCTGAGTAACTCCGCCACATTTCGCTGTCCATCAATAAGTAAAAAAAGTTGACGGTGTGTACGTGATAATTGCGCGTTTTCCATGATATGGAGTGCCTTCTCCACATAAATAATGCGTCGTGGCACCGCAGAAAAATTATCCTCCTCTTGCCTTCTGCTCTGTGCCTGAATATTTGTCGGAACACGTTGTGGTTGCGTCTCACTATTATGCACGTCTATACTTGATGACGGTGCGGCGGGAAGTGGTCGCGTTGTTCGCGGCATCTCTTGGGTTGCCTCGAAGAGAAAGCGACATGCCTCCCATGTACGAAGCCATCGAAACGCTGCCTGCCCTTCCGTACTCAGCTGGTGATTGCTACGTGCGCGTGTAACTTGTCCGTTGGTGAATGTAATTTCACCCAGCTCAAGATATCCATTGACTTCTCGCTCGACGGTTAAAATGCCCGTTTTGCGCCCAAGCTGAATAACATCAATCACATTGACAAGGTTACTCGTTTCCGTCCCACGTTGTGATGGTATGGACATATCACTCCACCCACTAAGTAGTAGCATTCATGTTCCTTAAAAATAGACGAACTGGCACAAATAAATGTTGCAAGAAGTAGAGCGTTTTTCTTTTCGTCTGCTATGGTAGCTTCGCTATCATAACACAAGAGAAAGTATTTGACAAAGCCTGTATCATCTTATCTTCTCATACATGTATACTATACAAATTCCTCTTTAGTATAAGTACTTTTAGGTAGTTTAAAAGAGGAAAGTTGCAAGAGCTATCCGTTTTCCGCTGCTTGAATATGCTACTTTTGTTGATATCCTCTTTTATGTAAACTAGATTTATTGAGTGTCAGATGCGATAATGGTTAAACCTGTGCAGGGCACAGTGCGTACCTTGTACCTGTATAACTATCATGTTATACTGCGTAAGTATACCAGAGATACAGAGTTACGACTACACAATAATAGGCGATAGTGAAATCAGGGAGCGTACCTTAGATGGAGTCTCGTAATCTCTCTCAATCATCAGGAGCGACTCCTGATGTGAGGGGACAGGGCGAACGTGTGAGTAATGGCAATGGCTCATATGAAGTGCAACAGAGTGCATCTCAACCTGAACTGCTCTCAATGAACAATTTGGCTCGTTGTTGCTCGGAAGAGACCAACAAATTTCTCAAGCAGAGTCCTTCAAATGATCGCTTCTGCCTGGAAATGTTTCGCCGTGCGATTGTGCAACGGAACGACGACGCGTGGTCGTCGATTTATCAGCAATACGCTCCACTTGTCCTTACATGGGTGACACAGCATCAAAGCGCAACACCCCTACTAGGGCAGGACGGCAGTGGGCCTCTGGTCAATGCCGCGTTTGCTAAATTCTCGCAGGCTCTGACGCCCGTGAAAATGACCAACTTTGACTCGCTGGCGGCTATCCTCAAGTACCTCAAGATGTGTGTGCATAGCGTCGTTGCCGACGAGGTACGCTCACGACAGGCACGCCAGTATGAAGAGACACTAGAACTGATCGAGCATGAACCGGCATCCGATGATCCGGCAGACGATGTTGTCTCGAATATTTCAGCACAGAGTTTGTGGGAGGTCATTCAGGAAGAACTGAATGGCGAAGATGAGCGTGTCCTTATCTATTTAGCTTATGTTCAAGGCATGAAGCCTAGCGAGATTAGCCGTCAGCAAAGGCGTCTCTTTCCGACCGTTGATGATGTGTACCGCATAAAACGCAACGTCCTGGAACGCTTGCGACGCAATCGGCGTCTACTCACCTTATTTCAGCAGGAACATCTCTAAGGAGCATGTCCTACTTTCAAACAAAACGTCTTGCTTTTGTATCCAACGCAAAAGGATAAGACGAACGCCAAAATGAGGAAATGCATCGTTTATTGAGATGTAAAGAAAATTTGCTGAGTAGCGCGTAGAACACAAGCGACACTGGGGAGAGTCGCGGGTTGACTGCCAAATCTACTCTCGTTTGAACTAGGGGAAACGCTCATGGAGTGTAGTAATTCGGGTGCAGTGCGCGATGAAGAGTTAATTGCCTATAGTGAGGGTGAAAGTGTGCGACCTGCGGCATTACAACATATTACACAATGCCCGTCCTGCCTTGCACAGGCAAATCTGTATCGACGCATGGAACTCAAGCTCATTCACAACCTGTATCGTTGGGACTGCCCACCGAATCAGGTACTTGGCGACTATCAATTTGGTTTGCTGAGTCCACAACAAGCGAACGACGTTCGCAGTCATCTCAACATGTGTGTGCTGTGTAAGGCAGAGGTGGCGACGCTCACTCAATTCCTTGCCAACGACGATCCAGTGCTTGTTTCACAAAGTGAAGGCCGCCCAGCCGTAAACGCTGTACGACCAAAACAAGAGGCAAAAGGCTTCCTGGAAAACCTGCGCGACACATCGCTTGCGGGCACACGCCGCATTATCGCAACACTTGTGCCTCAAGCACCGCGCGTAGCCCATCAACGCGACACTGCGCCTCAAACAGCGTTATGGCCTCGCTGCTATGTTGCAGAGGATGTGAATATATCTGTGCAGGTTGAGCGCGAGGCAACTTCCAGAGACCTGCTACAGGTGATTGGTTTCGTTGCCCGCAAGGGAACAACTCTGGAAATGTTAAATGGTACGCCCGTTAAGCTTGTAAAGCAAACGAGCAATGCATTCTCTGAGTACGCGGAAACTATCGACGACCTGGGTAACTTTGTCTTCCCTGGCGTCGAGGAGGGTGTATACACCCTGGAAATTTCTTTCGCGGAAGGAATTGTCGCCATCGACCAGTTACAAGTTACGCTACAATAGGAAAATGACACCTCAAGACCTGGTTTCGAGCTTGCTGCTCAAAAGTGAAGAGCAGGGGCGGCGTCTCTTACAGGCGCAAGTGCCTCTGCTCACAGACGTTACGCTCGATCAGTTTGTCTATCTACTAAAAAAAGAGACAGACCGCCGCTGGACAAATGATGCACAATTCTCGTTTGTCCTTTCTGGCTATCTGCTGTTTATAGGCGACCTGACGCATAACGCCTATTATCACGCCCTCGGCCTAATGGCGCGTGGCGATGCCCTACGTCGTTTAGACCGTGACTCAGATGCTGTACCTTTTTTCGATGCAGCAGGTGACGAATTTCGCTCGATAAAAGATGAGGTTGGCTGGGCACGCACTCGTATTGGACGCATCAGCTCGTGCCTACGCTTGAATCGTACCACTGAGGCACTACGCGATGCATCACAGGCACGCGATATCTTTATACGTCACAACAAATTGCTGCGTGCAGGTCAAATAGACGTCAATGCCGCCGTTATAAACTTCGAGCTAGGCCAATACGATGCTGCTCTACGCCTATTTGATCGTGCCATCGAGACGTATCTCATGCATGGTGAGCATGTCGAGTTAAACATCGCACGCGCACATGGCAACAAAGCTCTGACACTCGCCGCGCAGGGACGTTTCCGCGAGGCTGTCGCTTTGCATGAACAGGCGCGTGCAACCTTTGTGGCGCAAGGCGAGCGCGAAGAGATATCGGTTGCACGCGAGGATCTGAACATCGCCGACATCTATGCGGCACAAGGACACTATAGCCAGGCATTGCTACTCTACAATCAGAGTCGTGCCCTTTTCATGCGCTACAATATGTCCTTTTCGGCGGCGGAGGTTGCACAGCAGATGTGCTTCTGTCTACTGCGTCTGAATCGGGTACGCGAAGCATACGAACTTGCCTCGGAGACCGTCGCATTCTTCCGTACCTCACCTGCTCATCATCACAATCTCGCGCAGACCCTTATGCATCAAGCTGCTGCCGCCTCATTCGAGGGCGATATCAGCGCGGCAGAAGGTATGTTGCAAGAGGCTAGCGACCTGCTTGAAGAGGGCGGATTGGTGCGCCTCGCCGCCTTTGCTCGTCTGCGTCGTGCCGAATTGTACTTCGCCGATGCTAAGCTAGAGGCGAGTCTACGCGAGGCTCAATACGTCGCCGACGCCTTTGCCGAGCAGGAAGACTTACCACAGCTCGCGCGTGCAACTCTTCTGCAAGCTCATATTGCCGAGGCCGAACACGACTTGCCGACCGCGCAATATCTCTGCGACTCTGCGCTCGATATCGCCAAAAGTCAGGGGTTGCTCGAACTCAAATATTCCTGCGACGATCTGCTTGGTCAGCTTGCTGAGCAGCGCGGAGATTTGGACGTTGCCGACCAGTACTACGAGAGTGCAGTGCAGGGCATTGAAGATGTGCAAAGCCGTCTGGTTATGGACTCGCGTACCAGTTTCCTTGAAGATAAGGCAGGTATTTATCGACGCGCCATCATGCTTGCTCTCAAGCGAAATGATAAGAATCAAGCTCTTATCTATGTCGAGAAGGCCAAATCACGCGTCCTCGGCGACTACCTGCGGAACAACATTGATATCCGTTTACGTGCCGGTGATAAAGCGGGCGAGGCAATACTTGGTGATCTCGCACGTCTACGCGAAGAGCAGGCGTGGTTTAGCTCGATTGTCTACGAGACCGAGAATGAAGCCAATCTGAGCGATACCGCCGTTATGCGTATTCGTGCTGTTGGACCAATCAAGGCGCGTCAGGAAATGCAGCAACGTGAGCGACACATTGAATCCCTGTTGGAACAGATGCAATTGCGTTCTGTGGGTGATCTCGTGGCACGTCCACGTCCCAACTGGACGAGCAGCATCGTCTCCGGTCTCTGGCCTTCGCTCGATTCCAGGTCGGTGATGCTCGAATATTACCTTACGGACCAGGACATCTATATATTCCAGTTAACGTCTAATGGAATTGATGTACAAGTGGTGCAGGGGGCTGTGCCCAGGCTGAACCGCTTGATGACGCTATGGCGAGCTAATCTCGATCTTGCAAGTCAAGCGGCTGGTACTGCTGACCGTGCTCAAGCCTTTTTCGGTCTACAGGAGAATAGCCTGGGTCTGCTGCAACGTTTCTACGACCTGCTGCTCCGTCCTGTCTCAGATGTGTTGAGTGCAAGCGAGCATCTCATTGTTGTGCCATATGGCGTACTTCATTATCTACCCTTTCACTGCCTCTTTGATGGAGTTCAATTTCTCGTCGAGCAACTCAATATATCATATCTACCGTCGGCTGCCTTGCTCGATATTTGTCGTCAACGGAGTCAACGCATCGAAGCGAGCGGTATTCGCCTCGAAGACTCGCTTGTGATGGGTCTCTCTGATAATGGGCGTCTGGCTTATGCCACGCAAGAGGCTGAGGTCGTGGCAAAACAGCTAGGGGCGCAATGCGTTCTTGATGAGAGAGCGACTACAACTTTCTTGGAGCAAGCAGGACCATCTAGCCCTATTGTGCATATCGCGGCTCATGGATTGTTTCGGCTCGACTCTCCAAACTTCTCGCACATCAAATTCGCCAATCGTCAATTAAGTGCGATTGAGGTATTCAATCTCGACCTTTCTCAATGCTCGCTCCTGACATTAAGTGCCTGTGAGACGGGACGTGCCGTTGTGCGCGGTGTCGATGAAGTCATCGGACTTGGGCGCGGCTTCCTGTATGCTGGTGCTGCCTCTCTACTCCCGACTCTGTGGAAGGTTGATGATGCCAGTAGTGCTGAACTCATGGAAATGTTTTACCAAGTGCTGAGGCATGGCTACTCGAAGACCTCCGCTCTTGCCCAAGCACAGCGTGCGTTTCTTGCACGGGCGCGTACCTCCGTCCGTCCCTACCGCGTTCACCCCTACTTCTGGGCTGCCTTTCACCTGATTGGCGACTTTAACCCCCTGTTCTCTTCATAAGCCTGTAGCAAAAAGTTACACAATGTAATATCTCTTTCTTTTTAAGCGTACTAACAGCGTTGATACGACTTTTTGTATAAACTCAGGCACTATTAAAAGGTCGCTCACACTTCATAGATAGACGTAATTAACATCATTCCAGGCAGTTACTAGGAACGTAGTAAGTTTCTGTGGCAGTTTCAATGTGTAGAACGTCTCTAGTAAAGAATAATTTGTGAGAAAGATGAATTAACCATCGCATGGCTCAAACAAAGACGCTTTCAAATCCTTCGTATGTCGTTGAGACGGTACAACACACACACACACGAAAATTTTTTCTATTTCCGTTGGCAACACTACTTTTAACCGAATGTATTATACTCCTTCTAAATGCTGTGCTTCCCTTGCGTGGTGTCTGGTTTTATGACGCACTACTGACGCAAACCGGTTCGTGGTCGCTTTCCCTGACGCATCTGCTGTTTCCACATGTATCAACCATTATCGAACAGCCAATTACAAAAACAGCATTTCCAAGAGACAATACATGGTGGGAAATATACTTGCTTTTTAGCGTATTCTCCTTGCTATTTTTGTCGTATCTCGTCGCTATCTACACGCTCCCCCGTCGTATCTCACGACGCTTTCTGCTGCTTTCTACTCTACTTATTGGCCTGACATTCGCGCTCTGTCCCGTTGTGGCGTCTCAAGATGTTTTTTCCTATATCGCCTATGCTCGCATGACGGTGTTGTACCATCTCAATCCCTTTACCAATTTTCCCACCGCAATTTATCACGATTCCATCTATAAACATGTGTTCTGGGTTGGGTTGTCGTCGCTCTACGGTCCTACCTGGATAATGATTTGTAGCTCTATTCAAGGGTTAGCGGAGATATGTGGCCTGAAAAGTGTACTTGCTATGGTTATATTGCTGCGTGTGTTCAGCCTGATGATGCATCTCGGCTCGACATGGCTGATCTGGTCGATTATCGGCTACTGCCAGAAGCGCACTATGTTTGCGTTTCAGTTTAGTCAGACGCGCCGTATGTTTGCGACGCTTGCCTTTGCCTGGAATCCGCTCTTGCTGTTTGAGGCGTGTGTGAATGCACATAGTGATACAACCGTGTTGTTTTTGCTGCTGCTCTCGCTGTGGTTGCTTTTGCCACGTCCACAAACATCCCGTTACAGGTTACTCCTGGCGGTGGCAGTATTTGCAAGTGCCATCAGCCTCAAGGTGAACTTCGTTTTGCTCCTCCCAGGTGTCTTTCTCTTTCTCTGGTGGTCACAGGATGCGCTTGCTTCATGGAGAAGGCGGTTGAGGAACATGCTTGTCTTAGGAGGAGTATGTGTGGCTGTCATTGCTCTGCTGTACCTTCCCTTCTGGCAGAATGGTGAGATTATTAATAGCCTGATGGTGAATCCAAATACGGTGCATGAGGCGAATAGTCTCTATGAAGTGTATGTTCACCTCTTCGCAAGCGCGGCAAGAATTTCTTTGCCGCCGGGGAGTTCAAAGCAGAGTGTTCCCGTCGAGAACATTTCTCATCTTGTGGGGACAGTTCTCTTTGCACTTGTCTATGTCGTACTTTGTGTGCGGGCATTGCTTGTGCCGCGCTCCATCAACAGCATCTCTGCGCTTGTGCGCTGGCTAGCGTTAGTATGGTTTTCCTATTGTTTGCTGGCCTCGCCCTGGTTCTGGCCCTGGTATCTGACAACGTTCTTTGGCCTATTCGCCATTGTCGAGGCTGATGGAACGGTATGGCGCGATTCCTGGTTTGGTTTCTTAGATATTCCCCTGGTCGTTCGCGTTCTCGCGTTTACCATGCTGAGCGTCTATTGTTTCTGTGGCTGGGCACCCTATACAAGCGTTATTCCCGACACTTTTAGAATGCAATGGCAGTATCTGCGTGGTCTGTGGGCATGGTTTCTCCCACTTCTGATTCTTGGCTTCTATCCCCTTATATGGAGGAGACGCAACCGCCTCTACGCGACTTTGAAGCATGCGTTGCTTCCTCCATCCTAATATCGTTGTGTAAGAGGAACAGAAAAATGGTCAAAGGTTGAACTCATCCATGTTGATAGCACAATCGAAGCATGAAACTCAAACAGTCGTGAGGCAATATGACGTTGTGCCCATCGTATTTTTGCTAGCAACCGGCATAGCCTGGTTGCTTATGGGCGTTGTGTTGCCATTGCATGGTTTACTCTTTCCCTCCGCACAACTAATTTTCACCGGTCAACCCTTACTCGACCCGCATCTACCTTCACCTACGCAGCCAGAGAGTTGGGGTGCGATTGCAATATTCGCCATAGCCTGTACCTTGCTTTTTGTGTGGTATGTCTTCGCTTTGAAGTATTTACTCCAAAGAATAGGCTTGCGCTACATCTTACTCTCAGCACTAGTATTTGGTGCTATTTGCCTTGTCTTTCCAGTTGTGACCTCGCCAGACCTTTTTTCCTATATCGCCTATGCGCGTATGCAAGTGGTGTACTCTCTGAATCCGCTTGTTACGACACCCGATGCGATAAGGAGCGATGTTATATATCCCCTTCTATATTGGAAACAGCAACCTTCAGCGTATGGTCCAACCTGGATTATGTTGACTGCTCTGTTGCAATGGGGCGCGAATGTCACAGGCAAAAACATTACGGTCATGGTGATACTGCTCCGTCTGCTGGGGCTGGCTGCACATCTCTTGTCTATCGTCCTAATTTGGTCTATTAGCGGTCATTTGCAACGTGCGATGGGCAAAGAGAGCAAACAGACACGTATATTAGCAACGCTTGCCTTTGCATGGAATCCGCTACTGCTCTTTGAGGCAGTTGTCAACGCGCACAACGATACGGTTATGCTGCTCCTAGTGTTGCTCGGCCTCTGGTTTCTTGTGCGTCAAAACTCGCTGTTCTCCTACGCCTGTGTTGCATGCATGCTCGCCCTTGCCACTTGTTTGAAGGTGAATGCCGCCTTACTGGTTCCCGGACTACTCGTGTATCTCTGGTGGCAACCTCGACATTGGCAAAAGCTCGCCGTTACGCTATGCATGTATCTCGCTATCGTCCTGGCTCTCTACGCGCCGTTCTGGGACTCTGGAGCTATTCTGCACCTGCTCGATGTCAACCCTGGCACATATCGCAACATTAACACACTTCCCGAATTTTTCGGTCGGCTCTACAACGCTATCGCATATCTCTTCGGCGCACCACTCGCACCCGATGTAGGCTCACAAGCTGAACATATTGCTCATACCGTTAGTATACTATGTTTTGCCCTTGCCTACGTATTTCTATGCTGGCAAGCTCTCTTTTCGCGCCATCGCCTTTCATCGCTACCGCAACTTATCCGTTGGATGGCTATAACATGGTTTGTGTATTGCTTGCTAGGTGCGCCCTGGTTCTGGCCCTGGTACGCTGTAACCTTCTTTGGCCTGTTCGCCTTGACACAAGTGAGCATGTCTACGGAGCGGCAGATGAGCTTGAGTATCATAATGGGAATATTCGCCTTTAGTCTACTCAGCGTCTACGGCTTTTTTCCGTGGGGCATATATAACAGCTTTGTTCCCTTTCTCGAAGGTTTCCGCTGGGCGTATGTGCGCGGGGGGTGGGTTTGGGTGCCTGTTCTTATATTGCTTTTATGGATTTTTAAGCGTAAGCGTTCTATAAAGGTCAGTGATAACTATGCTTAGCTTTAATATAGGGAATTACATAGTAAATGTCGCAGAAGCTTTTCCTGTACTTCACGAAGAATATCAAAATCATGCAGCATTAGCTGACATAGTAACCAACGAAACGGAAGAGCGTTCATTATTGTGTTTGTCTGTACAAAGGTGCTTTGAGTGGCCTTTTTTATATGTCACTCGACGATATGATGGAGCATGCGGTGTATTTACTCCAGGAGTCATAATCATTCCCGAAACCTCACTTTTGGTAATTGGAGCAGGTGAGCATCTTCTCGCTTACAAATTGAACCCTCTTGAAAAGTTGTGGGAGGATAGCACAGAATTTGGTTTCTTGCATTGGGAAAGATATGCTGACTATATTATCATGTCTGGTGAACTAGAATTGGCTGTATGGGATATTCATGGAGTGAAGCTGTGGACAACCTTTGTCGAGCCGCCTTGGGAGTATACTGTGCATGAGGGTATTGTACACCTTGATATGATGGGCAAAAAGTCTTCATTTTCTTTACAAGAAGGTCCTATCCTATGAAATATCTCGTTCCCGACTACATTTACACGGAACAGGGCATACAGCGCGACATGCTTGTCGCTATCGCAGACGATGGACGTATCGCAAGCATAGAGAAAAACGAACGTACTGTCCTCGACAACCTCACGCGTCTGCCGAATACGCTCGTACTCCCTGGATTTGTGAACGCGCATAGCCATGTTTTTCAGCGAGCGTTACGAGGACATACGCACCGTGCTATTGCGGAGCATGATAGTTTCTGGACGTGGCGACGTGCGATGTATGCGGAGGCGCAGCGTCTCAATCCCGACACGCTCTACGAGAGTGCGCTACAGACATACAAAGAGATGGTAGCCGCTGGCTATACCACTGTGGGCGAGTTTCACTATCTCCATCATCAGCTCAATGGGCAACCTTATGACAATCCAAATGCGATGGCTGAGGCTGTGCTGGCGGCAGGACGCGAGGTTGGTATACGTGTTGTGCTACTCATGACCGCCTATGCTCAAAGTGGTTTTCATCAGCCACCAGAAGAGGAGCAGCGGCGTTTCTGTGATAGTTCTGTCGATGCCTACCTGCAACGTGTCGATGACTTGCGCGTTAAGGGCGTTTCTATTGGAGTTGCGCCACATTCCGTTCGCGCTGTCCCTGAACATTGGTTCCGCGTCATCGCCAACTATAGCCGCACCTATGACCTACCGCTTCACGTTCACGCTGATGAGCAGGTAGCAGAGATAGAGCAATGTCGGGCGGCATATGGCTGCACACCTATCGAACTTTTAGATCGCTTCGATGTACTAGGACCATTGACCACTGTTGTTCACGCTACACATGCGAACGAAACCGAACTGGCACTACTGGCACAACATAAAGCTACCGTCTGTGTCTGTCCCACAACCGAGGGCGATCTCGGTGATGGCATCGCGCCCTATGCCGAGTTGATGAGTAAAGACATTCTGTTAGCGATTGGCTCCGATAGTAGCACGCGGCTCGACCCTATTGAGGAACTCCGTTGGGCTGAATATACCGCACGCATGCGCTATCAACGTCGGCGCGTACTCGTCTGCGAAAAGCTCGCCTCTCCTGGTCCTCTCTTACTCGATATTGGTACGCACGGCGGGGCAATCGCGCTCAAGCAAACAACGGGCATACTCGCCTCAAACATGGCTGCCGATTTTGTCGCTGTTGACCTCAATTCCCCTTCGTTGTATGGCTGGACGGAGGACGATGTGCTGGACGTGTTGTTCTTTGGCGCGTCTTCTGATGTTATCAAGCAGGTGTGGGTTGGGGGAAAACAGGTTTTATCGTAATACAATTCAAATACAACGAATGGTGGTGGCTGGGGCAGTACGGATGCCCACAAGGGAGAGAGGACGAAAGCCCACAAGGGGCTTCCCTACTATACCGAACGCGCGAAGCGCGTCCACCCGTCGTATAGTAGGGTGCGACCCTGGTGGTCGCCCGTCCGTTCTTTGCGAATGAATAATGATGCATGTTCATAAGAGAAGTATCTACAGCCGAGCAATATCTATATCACTTTGCGAATCTATTGATCGTGTATTTAGATGTTGCATGAGCATAAAGCTTCTTTGTTTCATCAAAGAGTTTGGCACCCGCATTGACAACATGACCACTTGCTTGAATAACATTGCCTTCGCAATAAACGATACCAGTTTTGTGCATGATTGGGCGCATATAACGAATATTGGTATCTAATACTGTATACTTATAGCCTGCTGACAGTGTTGTATGTACTGCATAACCAATTGCTGCTTCGAGTAAAGTTGATATTATCCCATTTTGTACAGTGCCAAATGAGCCGTAATGATACTCTTCTGGTCGCAATGCTAATACAATACGGCCTTTGTCTACCTCAACAACGTTGATACCTATCAGTTTATCAGCAGGAGAAGGTGAAATACTACCTGCTTGTATTGCTTGCCAATAATCTAATCCGCTCATAGATTTACAATCTTCTACTTGCGTCGGGTCTGTCCAAGTGATAGTACGGCTATTCTTTATTGCTTGAAAATCATTGGTTGATTGTGTCATAGTGTAAACCCTTCAAATAAAATATAAAAAATCTTTACGTTGCGTATGGTCAACGTATTGCGTGAAATGTTGGGCATGCGCTCTCCCCTTAGAAGGCTAGCCATGAGTAGCATTTCCTTGACTTGTAAGAGTCTAAGAATTATCATTCGTAAATAAGTATATTATATAATGTGCATGTCCATCTAAATATTTTTGCGCTTCATTGCGTCTTTATTGGGGCGTGGGAGGTTACTGTGACCGATTCTTCTATGCAATATCAAATAGTAGAACCTGAGATGAATAACGAGAAAGAGGAAATAATTCGTCCAGAACATGACAAGTTACATATATTAACAACTCGTACCTGTGAATGTCCATCTAACCACATCAATTGCTTGACACCAAAAGAGTGGATGAAAAGTCAATTAGGGGTTTGGCAATTCAACTACGAAGGTCGTGATATTAGAGACAAAAAAAAGCACCCTGCAACGTACCCAATTGCTCTTGCTAGAAAATGTATTGAATTGTTTTCGCATCAAGGAGAGCTAGTTTTAGACCCCTTTGTTGGTAGTGGTACGACTTTATTAGCTGCGCGTGATGCAGGTCGCAATGCAGTAGGGTTTGACATACATCCTGATTATATTCAACTAGCTCATGAGCGGCTCAATCAAAATACGCTTTTCTCTAGGAGTGAGCAAATTGCTATTATGGATGATGCTCGTCATATCGGAGAGTATCTTGATGAAGAAAGTGTAACATGTATCGTCACTTCTCCCCCTTATGCGAATCTCCTTAACCGAAAACGTTTGAATAAAAGCCGACGTGGAGATACGAGGAAAAACGATCAGTATCTGAAAGTTGAGCAATATAGTCAACGTGAGGAAGATTTGGGCACGCTCGATTTAGACCATTATGCAGCAGCTATAGCAGAAATCTTTGGCGGTATATTACCATTGCTCAAGAAAAAAGGTCATTGTGTCATTAACGTTCCCGATATGTGGTGGGAGAATAAGCGCGTTACAATCCACGTAGCTGTGATAGAGGCACTGCGCTCCGTAGGGTACGAACTGCGAAATACTATTATTTGGGATCGCATGAATGTGGTGAACAATGTTGGTATTTTCGGCTGGCCCAATAATTACATCACTATGGGTACCACATTTGAATACCTTCTGGACTTTTGGCGTCCTCCTGTCGCAAGTCACCAAACATCTACAGGTGAGGTTGTCTTAGATGAGCCAGCAGAATACACGGTTGACAATGTTGCCGATGAAGAGCAGATTGAGTAGTTTATAGTAGTGCTATGTGTTCCTCATATAGAGTTGTCCAACCATCCTGTCTTATTCTGAATTTTGTACCGTGATTGTGACCTGTTCGAGCATCAAAATCAACGAGTACAATATCATTCTCAATGGCATAGAGGAAACGTTCTAAACTCGGTTTCTGCAGAAGCACAGCCTCTCTATAGAGAAACTCTTCTATGCCTCTTGATCTCCTTACATCTGCAACTGCAAGTATCACGTTGCTGAGTTTACGATGAATAACTTGATTTAATTTATCAAATGTCCATGCTGGACGTAGAATACGAACTTCATCATCTGGAATAGATAGTACCTGTGTTCTCCATTCGTCGTGTCTATCCTCAATTCTATTGATGTCGAAATCAATACACACCTGACGATTTTCGTCATCTACACGAACACGAAAACCTCTATCTGTAAATCTTGTGCTTGATATAGTTTGTCGAAAACTTTTTTCTCCAGGGAGTGTTTGGTGTCTCCAACCCCAGAAGGGAAGCAGCTTTTGAACAACTACTCTTCGTGGTGTGGGTTCATTGTGGAAGAGAGTAACGAGGGAACTAGTATCTTTACGTCTTGCTTTCAACTCATATATACCGTAATCAGGTATACGTAAATTATTTTCTTTGACTCCTAACAAATCTTCTAATGTATTACCCACGCTACCATCATTCTTTGGACGAGCGTTGGGTACCCATCCTGTTTCTCGAATAGCACGTAACTTTCTGACAAGTTCCTCAATCGTAAAAACCTGTTCTTCTGCCACTAGTATTTCCTCTCATTTGAAACTGTTCAAAAACAATACGAATGGTCAGAGAAAGGCAAACAGAAAGCTGGCACGAACTTTCAATCAGGCTTCGGTAGATGTTTGATTTCGTTTTCAAACACGGCTGCTATATCTTCCAACAGGCGACGCCTGTCCTTTGGTAGAGCAAGGTAAATTTGGAGGAGTGATTCGAGCAGGGCACCTTCCACATCAGTATGAGTAGCAGCAACTAAATCGGCAAGAGGAATGTCTAAAACAAGGCTGAGACGACGAAGCATATCTAAGCCAGGTCGCTGATATTCATGCAGCCATGCATAACATGTCATGCGTTGAACACCAACGGCTGAGGCCAACGCCTGAACGCTCATATTGCGCTTCTCCATAGCTGGATAGAGAAGTTCGGGTAATTTTCCGCGTGTTGCTTTTTCTGACATAAGTGCATGATAAAGTGATATTGTTATATCTTGACTATGCGCTATTCGTAATGCTAGAATTACAATTGATAATCGGTACTGTTGATGAAAGAAAAGAGGGGAATATGAACGAAGTTTCTGCATCACTCAAACGCGCCAACGGCGAACCATTTTCATTTCCACAGGGGAGGCATAATTCTTTGTTGGTGGATACGT
>CAXUGH010000026.1:3494-28309 GCA_964250365.1 uncultured Ktedonobacteraceae bacterium | reverse complement strand
GAGGCAATCTATTCATATATGTTTGTTACAAAATTGTCTACCCGTTGAAATACCCTCTTCTCTCCTCAATGGGCAACTCTGCCCCAACCTGTTGCAATAGCCCCTCTAGGCCACCACCGACGGTTGGCTGCATTTCCATACTGGTTACTTGATTGTTGTCGTTCACTTTGAAGGTTGTTTGCGTCTGGGCTAGCGTGATGGCAAGGCCGGTTTCTGGGAGAGTTTGCACTCCGAGGACGGAAAGGGTGAGAGGGTTGAGTTGTGTACCAGTGATTTGTATTTCGGTTTGCACTGCTCCGTTCGCTTCTACCAGTTCGTCGCTGAGGTTGTAAGAGAAGTCGGGCATGGAGGCGAGCAGGTTGCTGTGCGTGACGAGAAACTGGTTTTTGTTGAGTGTTTTGGGTGCGAAGCCGCTCATGGTGAAGTCGTCCGACATGGTGGTGGCGGCTAGCTCCATGTCGCCTGATTGGAGGGCGGTCAGAAATGTATTTACAGTGTCGATTGCGCTCATGGTGTGTTCCTTTCTTCGTTTTCATTTATTATCAGGTACACGATTAAAGTGTAAGAGAAGATGAGACATGCCCTGCGTCACTTGACCGAAGACGGCGTGAACGCCGTTCAGGTGTGGTGTTGGTCCGTAGGTGATGAAGAATTGGCTACCGTTGGTGTTTTTGCCAGCGTTCGCCATTGACAGGATACCAGCCTTGTCGTGCTTGAGAGCAAGTCCCCCTGGCTCGTCGCGGAACTTGTAACCGGGGCCGCCCGTGCCTGTGCCGGTTGGGTCGCCACCCTGTACCATGAAGCCTTTGATGACGCGATGGAAGGTGGTGTTGTTATAGAATCCTTCGCGGGCAAGGAAGACGAAGTTGTTGACGGTGACAGGTGCCTCACGTGCGAAGAGTTCGATCTGAATATCGCCCTTGCTCGTGTGCATAATCGCGGTGTATTTCTTTGCAGGGTCGATCTGCATCTCTGGTTGTGCGGTATACTGTTGTGCCATTCTGTGTTTCTCCTAACTATAGAGGGCATGTGACGACATGCCCTTGTTACAATTGCGACAAAATTCGTAGGGACCAGATTTATTGCGTCCGTTTGTGCGATTTATCGCGCAAGAGCAATTTACACGCGTATTATACGTGAACAGCAAAATCTCGCTCAATAAATTGAGCAATGGACGCGATAAATCTAGTCCCTACGAATTTTATCATATCAGGTTCGATGGGTGTTATGCCTCTACAAGTATCACATGGTTGATTTTATCCGGTGTGATGTTTTTGGTAGCTGCATCGTCGCCAGGGCCTTGAATTTTTTGCGCGACCTCAATACCCTTGACGACACGTCCAAAGAGATTATACGACTTTTGGAAAGCCGCCGAGTCATCACCTGTGCAGATGAAGAATTGGCTCCCGTTGGTGTTGGCACCGGAATTCGCCATCGCAATCGCACCGAGCGTGTAATTTCCCTTCACGGGTTCGTCAGCGAATTTGTAGCCGGGACCACCTGTACCTGTGCCGAGCGGGTCGCCACCTTGAATGATACGCGCAGTACCGGTTGAAAGCACACGGTGGAAGACGGTGCCGTCGTAGAATTTGTTTTGTGCAAGGAAGACGAAGTTGTTGACCGTGTTCGGTGCCAGTGATGGGTTCAGTTCAACCACAATCAGGCCGCGATTGGTATTGATGCCAGCACAATAAATCTTTTTGGTGTCGATACTCAAAGTTGGTGCTTTGGCATAGGTATGTTTGGTGGCTTTGAAGGTTGCCGCGTCGGGTGCAGGCGCGGTATCTGTCAACTTGCTTACCATGCTTGCGGTAGAGCAGGAAGAGGCAAGTACGATGGGAGTTGCCGCAACCTTTGGTTTTGGTGCAGGTTTCGCAAGTGCAAACGGCCCCACATGATAAAAATAGAGGACGTAGATGCCGAGCGCGATAATGAGTACCGTTAAGACGGTTGCCCAGGGATAGCGTGCGATGCCGCGAGCTGGACGTTTATAGCCAGCAGAACGCTGTATCGGTGTCTCTTTCACCACTATTGGCGGCAGTTCGGAGGCATGAGCCTTGGCAATGCGTTCCGCGCGTTTGGTTGCAGTTCGTTTTGTCGTCTTTGGCATAGAATTATTCCAGATGCTCCTTACTTTGTGGAAACCAGGACATCCGCAAGGGAATGCCCCTCATGTTGTCGAAACCAGGGCGCCCGCAAGGGGACGCCCCTCCCATATGACGCTGTATCATTGGCTCGTTCGTACATGGGAGGGGCGTCCCCTTGCGGGCGCCCTATTCTCTCGACGTTCCTATGACTCACGTTGACCCGTATAATGTGTTTTCGCTATAATAACGTTCTCATGCGTTTGGGTCAAGTACCAGTATTTGCCCTATCCATCGCTGCAAGTCAGGTACCATATAATGGTCTATCTGCTCGAAAATCGTAAGGCTCTCTCGGCCCTGGGCGAGAGCCTCATCAAACTGCTTGCGTGCCGCTGCAACCTGGGCTAACCCGTAATGAGCATAAGCACACAAATCGCGGCTCTCCTTTGGCACATACTGCAAGACTTCGCGAAAGGATGCCTCTGCAGAATCTATCTGCTGTTGCAGAAGCCGTAATTCGCCAAGGCTCTCCAGAGTCATTGTTATCATTAGCACATTTCCGATGCGCCATGCAAGTTCTAAACCCTCTTGAAGATAGGCTTCGGCTTGCTCATACTTCCCCAGTCGAGTGCTAGTATCTGCCAGATTGTTGAGCAGATTACAGATGATGGAACGATGATCTAGTTGTCGCGCCTGCTCTAACGCTTCTTGGAAGTAGAGAAGTGCCTGTTCATTATCTGCTCGTCGAACCGCAAGGACGCCTAAACCATTCAAATGGCGGATGATATATTCTCGATGCCCTAGCTGCCTCGCTAGTTCTAAACCCTCCTGGTGGTAGATGCGGGCTTGCTCTTGCGTCTCTTGACGCTCTGCCATGATAGATGCAAGGTTGTTTAAGAGGAGACTGATTTGCTCTGAATCTCCCCGTTGTCGAGCCAAATCCAACCCCTCTTGCGAGTACTTCAGGGCTTGTGCGTAGTTGGCTTGATTGTACATAATTCCGCCAAGGTCCCTCAATATAAAAATCACTTGTCTCAGGTGTCCCTCTTGACGAGCAAGGGCTAACGCTTCTCCACAATACTGCTCGGCCCGCTCATAGTTACCCTGGCGCAGTTCTAGCATACCAAGGTCGCTCAAGAGTTGGCTTCTTTGCTCTTGATAGCCTTCTTGTTGGGCGAGTTCTAATGCTTCTCGACAATACATCTTGGCCTGCTCGTAGTTGCCGCGCCGCTCTTCGAGAGTTTCTAAATGTTTGAGGACCGTTATACGTCCTTTGTTGTCTGAAAGCTCTTGTACTGCAAGTAAGGCACGTTGTAAGTACTGTTCTGCCTGCTCATACCAGCCACGAACCTGCCAGAAGGGAACAAAGGCGAGAACTAATCTAACAAGTTCCGCGTTTCGAGTGTGTGTTGACGCAAGCTCTAGCACCGTTAGCAGGTTGACCTGTTCCTGCTCGATCTGCTCGTATGCCTGAGTATGCAGTTCCAGCCATCCCACGTAATAATCCACAAGCCGCTGTATGGCTTGCTCTTGCTCACCGTCTTCCAACTGAGTATGACTATGAGCATAGTCCGCAATGGTTTGATGGAGTGTATAGCGTCCTACTCCATACCATTCGACCAGACCGCCATCAACCAGTTCATCGAACACCTCCAGAGATGTCGGTATCAGGGCGGTAACGAGGTCTTCAGAAAAACTGTTTGGTTTTGCTGGCAAGAGTGCTACTTGACGCAAGGCTGTTTGAGCCGCTGGCGAGAGCTGATGTTCGCTGACCGCAATAATGACCTCTAGTGAGAGCGGTTGCTCAGGTGACAGACTAGGGTGATGATCAACCAATGATTGTGGCTGACTCAATTGAAGTCTTGTCGAGAGATTACGCAGATTGTTCAGGGCGATGTGCAGTCTGCGTGGAGAGTCCAGAGCATCGTAGCGAGAGAGGTGTTTGCCAATCAGCGTGAGAGCTAAGGGGAGCGTTCCCGCTTCTCGGATGAGGTCGTGCAGTGTCTCTGGTTCCTGTTGTGCTACATGCGGTAGATAATGTGCTAAGAGTTCTGTACCCTGGATATCCTCAAGCTCTGGAATGTGGACCGTGTTCTGGAAACCAAAGTGCAGGGCAAGGCTGGGCAAACGCGTGGTCACGACATGAACACACTGTTCTCCTCCAACCTGCAGCGCAAGTGCGTGTTCGACACTCCATACGTCATCAAGAATGAGCAGGAGCTTACGTGTGCCAATATGCGAGCGCAGACTCTTCGCCCATGACGAGAGGTCGTACAGGTCCTTCATCTCTTCTTCTGGTATATGAAGCAGAGTTCCCCAGCGGTGCAGATGCTCGAACAGATGTGGTTGTGGACCAAGCCCCGCCCACAGGATACCATCGGAGAAGTGCTGCTGTATCTGTTTGTGTTGCGTGAGGGCAAGCAAGAGAGCCGTTTTTCCGACACCAGGGAGGCCGTGCAGAGTCATAGCTGAAAGGGACGACTTTGTATTCAGGGATTCGATAAGCGAAAGCAGAAGTCCTTCGCGTCCGATGAGTCCAGACGCAGGAAGAGCTTGTAGCGGGAGAAACGGATCGTGTATGGACAGATGTTCTTTAGGAGTCTCCTCAGTGAGCAAGCCAAGAGATTGAGCATCTCTCTCAAACAACGTACATAGTTTTTCGCGAAAATGAGGCGAAGGAAGATAGACACCTCGTTCCCATTGACTAATAGAAAGAGGACTGGTTCCCAACAATTCTGCAAGCTTGGCCTGAGACCAGCCTCGCTGTTCCCGTTCACGACGCAAAGGATGTTTGTGTGTCATGAAAAGAGTGTCCTTTCTCGCTGCCTGACTTCCTACTTAATCCACAAATTCGCAACAATCTATCGCACTTATTTTTACACGATTGAGCGTGATAAGCAAGCCATAATGAGAAAACAGGCTCAAATTAGCCCAAAAGGATGAGAACTTATATAAGAAACTTATAAGAAACTTATAAGAACCTTCTATGGTATTCTCGCTTGTACAATGTATACTTACCTCTAAAGGTCGAGGTCATCTATAAGCGGCTCTCATAAGGATAGAGGCAAATATGAGGGAGGGAAGATGCACAAGCCTACAGTTCTCGTTGTGGATGATAGTGTAACGGTGAGAACTATTATTCAACGAACGTTGCAACAAGATTCGCTCACGCTTACCTTTGCTGCTGATGGACTCAGTGCGCTAGCAGCGGTTGCTGATGTTTCGCCTGCCGTTATTCTGCTTGATATCCACCTTGCCTATATGGATGGATTTGCAATCTGTCAACAGCTACGTAAGAAAGCGTTATATCGGGACATTCCCATTGTAATGCTAACGAGCAAGAACGGGCTATTCGATAGAATGTGTGGGCGTCTTGTCGGAGCAACAGATTACCTTACCAAGCCGTTTGATCCAGAGGTGCTTGTACGAGTTGTGCAGAAACATCTGACAAACTGGCAGGAGCGGTCTCTCATACAGCAAGAGGATATACAACCAAGAACAAGACGCTACTGGACGTGTCCTGTGTCGCAGAGGAACATGATTTCCGCGCATTCTAGCGTATCTCTGTAAAACACATGCTCTAAAAAACTCTTGTTCTTAGTACAATACTACTTTTCCACTTTTTGATTCGGGGACGGGCGACCACAAGGGGGCCATACTCTACTATACGATGGGGAGTATAGTAGAAGGCGACCTCCTTGTGGTCGCCTGTTTTTGGGTTTACGTCTTTATTACCCATTACTATGTACGGATGAAATTCTTTCCGCGAGTTTCGCACGCTCTTGTGTATGAAGAGGCTGTAGAGGCATGCGAGGTATACCTCCGTAACCAGCAGTGATATCGAGGGCTGCTTTCAATCCAGGGACATTGTAGAGTGTGGTAACGGCTGCATTTGCAGGAATAAGACGCGATTGTAATGTCCGTGCTTCGGCAAGCTTTCCTGCATTAAAAAGTGTCTGCACATCGCATACCTCCTGTGGAAAGACGTTGGCTAACGCGCTCACCGCGCCTACTGCTCCTACCGTAAGAGCTGGCAAGAGATAGCTAGCACTACCAGCAAAAACGCGGAAATTTTCAGACGTAGCACCGACGATCTGTGCGAGCTTGGCAATGTCACCCGCGCTATCTTTCAGGCCAATTATATTTGGATGCTCGGCAAGAGTGCAAATTGTTTCTGCATCAAGGTCAATGCCAGCAGTATTGGCGGGCATGTTGTAGATTAAGAGCGGCAAGGGACTATTGTCCGCAACGATGCGATAATGTGCGATGAGCGATTGCACATTCATACGTCCCTTAAAATAAAACGGTGGAAGGGCAAGGGCAATATTTGCGCCGTGTTGAGCCGCGACACGGCAATTCGCAAGCGTTGCACGAGTTGATTGCTCACCACAGCCCACAATGAGCAGTTCCTGTGGTAGCACTTCCCGCGCAGCCTCGATCAGTCGTACCCGCTCCTCGCTCGTCACATGCACAGCCTCACCATTGCTACCCAGCAAAACATAGCCAGCGATATTCGTTTCGCGTAAACGACGTATATGGCGTTGCAAAGTAGATAGATCAAGCTCTTCGTTTGCATCGAAAAAGGTTGGTAGAGGTGGGTAAATTCCTGGCAATAGAGGCATATTTCGTCTCCTATTATATTATCTACCAATCTTGCTTCAACAATATTTCGTAGGGACTCGATTTATCGTCTATGAGTCGGTTGTTCTAATGTCCGATAAATCGGCTTAGGACGCGATAAATATGGTCCCTACGAAATATTCTTCTGGTGAAGACTGGCACGAGGGCGTAATGAATTATTGCCCCTACTCAGTGTAGCATGTTCAGGGCGAGTACACCTAATACGATAATGGTGCATACCGTGACGCCGATCCAGAGTAAACGCATCAGGGCGTCGCGTTTCGCTTGCCGCCGTCGCAGTTCATCGACGCGGCTATTCTCGGCGGGGCACCAACGCGCGGTTCCACAGTAGGGGCAGAGTGGGAACAGTTCATACGGTGGGACGAGACCGGTCTTATTCGTCGCCTTACTACCATACGTAATCGCACCAACCTCGTAGCGTATCTGCTCGCTCTCGAAGACCGCGCAACAATGCTCACAACGCAGCAATAGATACTCTGACCAGTGGCTTGTATAACAGTGAGGGCAGAAAAGGGGCAATATCCTTTTCGCGTTGCTCTTATTTGTGACATCCTGCCAGTGATGATGGCAGCGATGGCAGTAGTAGGTAGAATCGGGCGCCTCTGGCGCGATACCACGTAGCAAGCCCTGTTGTTGCAATGTACGCGCCTCATCTGGTAAGAGGTCGTAGGCAGTATCGCTCAGGTCGATGTGCGTCTTTTTTCCATCTTGGAACACCGGAAAAGCGTAGTGACGTGAACGGTCCCTTCGCGCGGATGGTGAGACTTCAGAGGCATTAGTGCGTGGACGCTGAGGAGTTGATCTTACAGTTGTAGCAGAGGAGTTGGAAGAAGTAGTATGAGTAGCAGGGAAGCTCCGGTCGGAGCGTTGAGAGTCGTATTCGCGTCGAGTTGTAGGATTGTTGAGTATTTGATAGGCTTGTAACAAGACACGCATACGTTCCTGTGCGTCTTCTCCCTTGTACACATCGGGATGATATTGCAGCGCAAGTTTTTTGAATGCGCTCTTGATATCATCAGGAGAGGCATTTGCAGTAACGCCTAGCAATGCGTAATAATCAGTAGTAGCGTCCAAGTTGTGCATAATCCAAAACTACTAGCCGTCTGTCTTCGTATGAGATACAGAGAAACAGACGAACATTTATCGAAAAAAGCAAGAAATCTCTATGAGTTAGACGAATAGAACAGCAAAAGGTTGTAGAAATGCCCCATTCACGAGAATATCAAGTACTTTTAGAAGCATGTAAACAAAAGGGATGTGTACTCTGTCGTCTGGCGCACGAAAGTACATATCGCTATCTTGACGCGTGGAAGTACGAACTCTTTACAGACATTGACCTGCAAAAGGAGTTACGTCGCTCACAAGGCTTCTGTCATACTCATACATGGGAATTAGCACACATGGGAGCCTCGATACAACTGGCACAGAATTATCGCTCAGTCCTCTCCGATATCAGAGAACAACTGCAAGCGGCTGAGGAGAAGGCGACATCGGTAGGCATGTTGCGACGCTTCTTTGAGAATGGACAAGAGGTCAGAGAAGCCCAGGTCGAGTGCCCTGCATGCAGGCAACAGAGGGAGGCTGAGGCACATCTGGTACATACGCTGCGTCACGCCTTGCTGGATTCGGAGTTTTACGAGGTATTTGCCAACGCGTCTGGTTTGTGTCTCGCTCATCTGCGCCTTGCCAGCGAACTCAAGTTCTCGGATACGCCAGGAAACTGGCTTTCGCAGTTACGAAAAGGCCAGATTGCATGCCTGCAACGGCTCGATCAGCAACTGGGCGAGCTAATTCGCAAGCATGACTATCGTTTCAAAGACGAGGAGCGAGGAGTGGAAATGGTCTCCTGGATACAGGCGGCAGGACTCGTGGCTGGCGAGGAGATTCAGGGCAAAGGACAATAAGCAAAAAACAGAGCAAAAGGCTGTCGCCTTTTGCTCTGTTTTTTGCTTAACTACCTGAACGTGGATCGGGTTGGAAGCGTGATTTTCTGAGATTGGGCGGTACGTTCGGCGGCGCACTTTGCGGGAACGTTTGCGTTGAGAACCGTCTTGCCTGTGGAGGTGGGGGTGGAGGAATCGGCGGAAGCGGTGGCAGGTTACTTTCGTTGAGAGCCGATACGGGCAACCATGCGCGTAGCTCTACCGTCAATGCATCAAATGCCGTACCTGTGTTGGTTACAGGAATTTGAAGCGGCTTCATACTTGTGCGCGATTGACGTAGTTCGGAAGCGAGTTCCGAGAGAAGCATATTGATTTGCTCGAAGCGGCGGCTCTGCTCTCGAAAGCTCCGTACACGATTGAGCAAGTTGTTAAGGGAAAGGGCAATAGGCCACAGTACATCCTGCTGAGTGAGCGGAACACGTTGCTGATAATCGCCATTCGAGAGACTCACCAGCGTACTACGAATGACCTCGATGTTGCGCTCCAACTCCTCTCTTCGTCCCGCCGCCACCATCATTTGTTCCGCGAGTTGCTGCGTGAGGCGCGTCACCTCTTCCGCCGTCTCCGCGCGTCGCATCTCCTCGTATGCCGACCGAACCCAGATAAAGGAAATCAGCGTGGCAAAGACCTGTACAGTAATTGGAATACCATAGGCGGTATAAGGCATGACTCGAATGTGTTCTACAAGGTCTGGTGTTTTCGACATAAAAGTAATTGATAAAACGATAAAAGCGATATGATAGATTGCAATTGGGAATACACACCAGATAGGGAAAAGCGAAGCAGCAATCAGTAAAGGCTGTATAAAAAGTTCAAAAAGTGGCAAGTTGAAGGATGTGAGTTGTTGATGAGGAACGCCAAAAATAGTAAGCATCATGGCAACTTCGAGCATCACAACCACGAGAACACCGGCAAATGTCGTTCGTCGGCTTCTATTGAGAATCAGGGCAAGCAAGAGAGCCAGGACAATGCCGAGATAGCCGAATGCGAGAATTTTGTTAGGGTCTTCCCTGGTCGAAAATCCCGCAATCCCCATCTCGATCAACTCGATGAAGAGCGCGAGGCTCGTCACCTTACCGATACGCACACGTTCACGCTCCCTCAATGGTGCATCGTGCAGCACATTAGGCGGTGCGCCAATGGCATACCACCAGCGCAACGGTCCTCTCACATCGTTACTGGTTAAACTAAAAGGCATACGACAACTCTTTTCTATGTAGTATTTCTCCTCCAAGAGCAACACGTTGCTCTTAGAGGAGAAATAGCACATTTTTACCAGATTACTGGTAGCGTAATTGGTCCGCGAAAT
Source organism: uncultured Ktedonobacteraceae bacterium (assembly GCA_964250365.1). Classification (GTDB taxonomy): domain Bacteria; phylum Chloroflexota; class Ktedonobacteria; order Ktedonobacterales; family Ktedonobacteraceae; genus JBBQVS01. The sequence goes on along the minus strand of CAXUGH010000026.1, from coordinate 18,332 downwards.
ACGGGTGCGGGAATATCCTGGTACTGGAAGCCTTCGGCGAGGCGAAGCGTTGGCATTCTTTCCAGAAGGGTGCGTAAGAAAATGGTGGATTGCTTACGCGCTAAATCCGCCCCAAGGCAAAAATGCGCTCCATAGCCAAACGAGACATGACGGCCTGCACCACTTCTATTTAGCACAAAGTTCTCTGGGTCGCTCCAGACCAGTTCATCGCGATTTGCTGAAGAGAGTCCGACCAGGACACGTGAGCCTACTGGAATGTCCACACCCTGTAGTGTCATAGGCTTTTCGGCTGTACGCATGAGCCAGATGACGGGCGGATCGTAGCGTAGCCCCTCTTCAATCGTGAGAGGAATCAGCGATGGCTGCTTGAGCAGTTGCTCCCAACGCTCTTCGCGCTTCTCAAGAAGTCGATAGAGCAGACTTCCGAGGTACTGCGTTGTGGTGTCCGACCCCGCGATCAGTAGTTGGAAGATATGCAGTTGCGTTTCATCCGCTGCAATGGCGGGATTTTGAATGAGTTTTGTAAGCAGATCGTCCTGGGGATGCTCCCGACGCTCCGCAATGAGTCGATCAATGAACGCGCCAAAGCTCTTCCAGGCAGGTGTATCCCAGATAGGGGCGGGAGTGATTTTGATGATATCGGCAATCCAGCCGCGGAACTCCTCGGCATGCTCTTCTGGAATTCCAATCAGGTAGAAGAGGGCATAAGTAGGCAAAGGCGCGGTAAGTACCTCGACCATATCGACCTGTCTTGTGCCTGTCTGAGCGGCTCGCGCCTCGATGTTGTCGATTAACTGACGCGCCTTCTGCTCGATGTAGGGCACGATCTCGCGGTAACGCTGCACATTGAGTGCTTGACGGAGTGCGCCGCGCAGCTGCTCGTGCGGCTCTCCATCAATTTGCGTGACCGCCTTATTTTTTGCCCCTTCCAATTCAAAGTTGCCCGCGCTCGAAATCTGATGATCCTTGTTCTCTAGCAGGTCGCGTACATCCTCGTCGCGTGCGATAAAGAAAAAAGGAATGGGCGAGTTTGGAACAGGAATGTGTTCGACCGGACATTGTTGCCGTGTCGCAGCCAGATGTTCGTACAGGTGCGACTGTTGGCGAGGATCAAAAGGGTGATACGGTTCGTAGGGCGTGGTCATGCGAGTACTCCTTTGGTGGTACGGTAGAGAAAAAATATATGGAAATAAAAACTATCTTCCACGTTGTATTACCTCCATGCGTTCCAGGTCCTTCAAAATGTTGAGTAAATCAGCAAAAGGGTAACGCAGCAAACGGGCAATATCTTGCTCGCTGTATTCTCCAGTCGAGAGATTGTAGACATGGCGATGCATGACAGGCCATGTACGTATCCATTCAGGATTAGCGGGCAAGCGACGTGGACGAAGAGTTGGAGAAGATGGCGTGAGTTCTGGAAATGGAGCCTGCTCTTGCTGAGGCAAGGGCGCGACAGGCTCTGATGATACAGGAGGTTGCGCTGGCACTTGCCCATCAGAAGAATCGGTCTGTGCAAGCATTGTTACATCCCAATCTAGCAAAGCAATCTGAGCAAGCTGTTCATCAAGAAGTGTCGTATTATTCACTGGTCGCCCGTCCCTCATGACCACAACTCTCGCCTGAATTGTACCGCCCTGAAACTGCAAAAAGACCGTTCCTCCAGCGAAGGTGCCAGAAGGAATAGTAGCCTTCGCAGTTCCAGTGTAGCGCATTTTCAGCAGAGTCTGACGAATAGTGTCATAATCAAGCGAGAAGGTCACAATGAAGCTCCTGAAGACGAGAGATGCACAAATAGCAGTAAGCCTTTAGGACATGAGCATGCCAAGCATGCAAACACAGTCAATCGCTTGACTCATGCAAAATTGTAAATGTTTTTCTCATTTCCTACACAAGAGACATTGTAGCACAGGCTTATCTTGAGTGTAAATAAGCGTAAGGAAATTTTATGTATTTTTAATGCGCTTTCCTAGACATACAAAGAAGAGCAAGGCATGCCTTGCTCTTCTTTGTATGTCTAGGAAAGCGGATATCAAAATGCGCTGACTGGCACTGCATCGTGATCGTCAACGTACACAAAGTTCCGAGCGGAAACGCTGGCACCGCGCGGCTGCACGCGCCAGAAGTGTTGTTGAACTTGCTCCCATGAATCGAGCAGCGATGAGGCATGTTTGCTGCGCGTGCGTTTAGCGTGTTGGGCAATGATAGTATATAAAGCTTTGCGCTCGGCTTCGTCGTCGATACGCTCAAGGTCTACAAGGTCGTTGTTGTAATGTGTGGGAAGAACGTTTTCGGGGTCAAAGACGTAGGCCACGCCCGACGACATGCCTGCGCCAAAGTTACGACCAGTCTCGCCAAGCACCACCACCATACCGCCCGTCATATATTCACAGGCATGGTCGCCAACACCCTCGACAACCGCAAGTGCGCCGCTGTTACGCACGGCGAAGCGTTCGCCTGCGCGACCAGCCGCGAAGAGCTGTCCGCCAGTTGCGCCGTAGAGAACGGTATTGCCGAGCAGCGTGTTTTTGTGCGAGTCAAAAGCGGCGTCGCTCGGCGGCGCAAGAATGATTTGTCCACCAGTCATGCTCTTACCAACGTAATCGTTGGCCTCACCATGAAGAATGAGCCGCATGCCAGGAACGTTGAAGGCTCCAAAGCTCTGTCCCGCCGCTCCCTGAAAAATGCTTGTGATGCTCACTCCTGGTAGTCCTGTGTTGCCATAGCGTCGCGCAATCTCACCCGCGAGTCCCGCGCCAATTGAGCGGTCGCCGTTATGAATGTCGTATTGTAGCAGCATACTTTGGCGACCAGAGAGTGCCTCTTCCGCATCGAGGAGCAGACGTTCCGCGATAGGTGATTGTGGTAGTGTAGCATGCGCTCCGCTCTCTGAGTGAATGGGCAATGTAGCCAGCAACGGCGTCATATTCACGTTGATGTCGGGTGAAGCTTGCAGCAGGTCGCCGCGCCCAATCAGGTCATTGAAATGTGCGATGCCGAGGCTTGCCATAATCTCGCGCACCTCTTCAGCGACCAGCGTGAGGTAGTTAATGAGATGTTGAGGCCGTCCCGAAAACTTTGCACGCAAGTCTTCGCGCTGTGTCGCAATGCCCGTTGGACAGGTGTTGAGGTGACATTGACGCGCCATATCGCAACCGAGCGAGACGAGAGCCGCTGTGCCGAAGGCGAACTCTTCCGCGCCGAGCAGGGCACCTACAATCACATCGCGCCCAGTCTTGAAACCACCATCGACACGAACCTTGACACGCTGGCGCAAGCCGTTACGCACCAGAACCTGCTGCGCCTCCGCAAGCCCACGCTCCCACGGCATGCCAGCATGCTTAATGGATTGTAGAGGAGAGGCACCTGTGCCACCGTCATGTCCGCTAATCAACACATAATCGGCATGCGCCTTAGCGACGCCTGCCGCAATGGTGCCTACGCCGATGCTAGAGACAAGTTTCACGCCAACTTTTGCCTGTGGATTGACCTGATGTAAGTCGTAAATGAGTTGTGCGATATCTTCGATACTGTAGATATCGTGATGCGGAGGTGGCGAGATAAGCGCGACTCCTGGTGCGGTGTGACGAAGTTTAGCGATGAATGGCGTCACCTTCGATGGCGGTAGCTGTCCGCCTTCACCCGGCTTTGAGCCTTGCGCCATTTTAATCTCGATCTCCTGGGCACGTACAAGGTATTCAGTTGTCACACCGAAACGTGCCGAAGCGACCTGTTTGATTTTGCTGCTTACTGGATAACCTTCAAGCGTTTCGGAATACCATGCAGGGTCTTCGCCTCCCTCACCTGTATTGTTTCGTCCGCCGATGCTATTCATGGCGGCAGCAATGGTGCGGTGCGTCTCTGGGCTAAGGGCACCGACAGACATAGCTGAGACAACGAACCGCGCCCGAATCGACTCCATCGCCTCGACTTGCTCCAGAGAAATAGGCGTCGTGGGAGCGAACGTTAACAGGTCACGCAGAGACGTTTTAGGACGATTGTAGACAAGGTTTACGAACTGCTGATAGTCTTCGCGGTCTCCACTTAAAGCAGCTTTTTGCAATGCCCGTACAATGAAGGGGTTGTAGGCGTGATATTCGGCGTCGCGGCGGAAACGGTAGCGTCCAAGGTCGGTCAACTTGCGGCGGCGTCCATTCGCATCGGCTGGTGCCTCTTGCACATTCTGCACTTGTGCGAGAATTTGTGAAGCGACCAGTTCGTAGCCAATGGTGCCGGAGTGAGAGGCGGAGCCAGGAAAGCAGCGTTGAATAAAGTTCGGTTCGAGGCCAATCACCTCGAACTGTCCGGCACCGATGATATTGCGGATATTCGAGATGCCCATACGCGCCATGACCTTGCGTAGCCCGTCCTCGATCACATGGAAGTAGCGTTCGACGGCCTCATCCTGCGTCAACTCCTCTAGTTTGCGCTCACCCGCTAGTGCGCGTACACTGGCGAGTGCCAGCGAAGGCGTTACAGCTTCGGCACCATAGCCAAGCAGAAGGGCGATCTGATGAATGTCCAGTGCGGTCCCTGTTTCACAGACGATGGTAACGATGGCACGCGTACCCCTACGAATTAAAGCATGATGAATGGCACCCATTGCGATCAACATAGGTATCGGCGCCTGTGTCTTCGACGCATTGCGATCACTCAGTACAAGCAGTGTCACGCCTTGCTCAATCGCAGCTACCGCCTCTTGCTCAAGGCGATTCAACGCCGCCTCTAACGCGGTTGGACCATTGTCTACAGGGAAGGTAGTGTGTAGGGTCAGCGTGCTAAAGTGAGGGCTGGTGCGTAGAACGACAAGTTGCGCCTCAGTCAACAACGGCGTATTGATGTGTAGTAGACGTGCATGCAGGGGCGTCTCTGTGAGTAGACTCTGGCGATAGCCGAGGTACGAGCCGAGCGACATCACGATACGCTCGCGCAAGGGGTCGATGGGTGGATTTGTTACCTGCGCGAAGCGTTGATGAAAGTGGTCATAGAACGAGCGTACCTGCCCTGAGAGAACTGCGAGCGGTGCGTCATCGCCCATGCTCCACACTGGCTCTTTGTTCTCGGTCAGCATGGGACGCAGCACCATCTCGATATCCTCGTTAGTGTAGCCGAAGAGTTGCTGTCGGACGAATAATGCATCAGCATCTATTGCGTTCTCCTGCGGCAACGAGGTATCAGAAGGCAATGGGGATATGCGTTGACTTGTGACCCATTGTTGATAAGGCTGTTTCTGTGCAAGAGCGTTCTTGATATCGGCATCGTGCAATACGACATGGTGTTCGACATCGACGGCGATCATTTGTCCTGGTCCAAGACGCCCCTTCTCGACGACATCGGATGCATCGAGCGAAACCACACCGGCCTCGGATGCTACGATGAGTACGCCTTGTGCGGTCAGTGTATAGCGTGCGGGTCGGAGGCCGTTGCGATCAAGGGCGGCACCAACAAAACGTCCATCGCTAAAGACGAGGGCGGCGGGACCATCCCAGGGTTCGATCAACCCTGCATGATAGGCACACCAGTAGCGTTGCGCGTCGTCTAACGTATCATCGTACTCCCATGCAGGCGGCACAAGCATCTGCATGGCATGTAACAGGTCACGGTCAGAACGCGTGAGCAGTTCCAGCACATTATCGAGTTGAGCCGAGTCGCTGATTGTGCCAGGTTGAATGACAGGTACGAGGTCATGTATGCGGTCGCTCCAAATGGGAGAACTCAACGAGCCTTCGCTGGCTGCCATCCAGTTGCGATTGCCCTGCACAGTGTTGACCTCGCCGTTGTGAGCGAGCAGACGTAACGGTTGAGCCAAAGGCCAGGAGGGGAAGGTGTTTGTGCTATAACGCTGGTGAAACACAGCTATCGCGCTGGTATAGCGTGGGTCTGCCAAGTCCAGATAAAACTGCGCCAATTCTTTAGGAGCCAGGAGACCTTTGTAGATGATTGTGCGATGAGAGAGCGAAGCGATATAACAATCGCCGATATGTGCGTCACGTAGACGTTTTTCGAGAAGACGACGTGCGTAATAAAGTTCGCGCTCGAAGTCTTGCAGTGCGATATGCTCTGGTTTTGCTAACAACAATTGCATTATGGCAGGAGCTGTTGCGCGTGCGCGTGTGCCAAGCACGTCGTAGTTGATAGGCGGTGTGCGCCACGAGAGAAGCGGCAGTCGTAGTTCTTGCAGCACATGCTCAATAAGGGCGCGGCTTTCCTGATACGCTTGCTCCTGTGATGGCAGAAACAGCATGCCGACGGCAAGATTGTTCATGGAGGGAAGTGTAACACCCTGTAGTTCCGCCGCGAAGAGAGGAATAGGAATTTGCGTGAGAATGCCCGCGCCATCATTCGTTTCGGCGTCGGCATCCTGTGCGCCACGATGTGTGAGGCGTGCAAGGGCTTCGAGTGCGGTCTCAACAAGGGAATGACTGGCTTCCCCCGAAACTTGAGCAATAAAGCCGGTGCCGCATGCATCGTGTTCCCAGCGATCTTCGTAAAGCGGGTAGGAAGAATGGACGGAGAAAGAGTGCATAGAATGTCCTCCAATAAACATACTCGTCTGCTCTCATCCTGAAGGCGGCATCGTTGAGGCCGAGGGATAAGATATTTCCGTATCAAGGTTCAGTGTTTTGTGCAAATGGTACAAGCGTACCACTCTCTAGCTCACGGGTATGTAGCGCGGGGAGCGCAAGTAGATACGGCATTGAGTCTGAAGGAGCATCGTAGCTCAGAGTCGCAAGGGCGTCGTTACCTGTGAGAGAGACTATAGCATACGGTGTCTTGTATAAGCAAGGCTTGTAGTATGTGCAAAGTGTCCACAAGTATCCAGGCAGGCTGTGTATTTATTGTAAAGAAGGTCGCAATTCCATAACGTCGTCCATGATAGTCCATGACAGGGGCAAGCCCTGTCACTACTATACACGTAGGAACGGTATAAGCATATATAGTAGTGACAGGACTTGCCCCTGCCATGTGACTGTGTTACAGTTAGTATCAGTAATTGTAGGCGAAAGGGTATATCGTTGTGTCGCAGAACGCTCTTGCTCACGAAACTGCACAGGGAGATGAGCATAGTCATGGTGGGACTCTCCTGGGTCCCCTGCTTTGTTGGGCAGTAGTCTTCGCGGATATCGGAACCTCGGTCTACTACGTTCCGGGCATTCTCTATGGCAATGTGGGCAAGCTTGCGGGCTTCTTTGTTTTTCTCACGATGTCGGTTTTCGTGTTGCTCACGCTCAAATATGCGGAGGTGACGCATCGCTTTCCTCAAGGTGGAGGCGTCGTGACGGTTGCCGCCTCCGCCATTAACAAATGGGTCGGCGCATTGGGAGGCATGTTTATTCTCGTCGATTACTTTCTGACGGCGGCGATCAGTTGTCTTTCGGGCATGCAATATCTGGGCGTGGTCCTACCTGCGCTTGATTTCGGTCTTACCGTGCCAATTTATGGACAGATTCAGCCGACGCTCCTTTTCATCACTATTGGCATTCTTGTACTGCTGGGCATTTTGAACTGGATTGGCATTAGTGAGAGTGCGAAGGTAAGTCTCGTTGGTGCGCTCATCGCCTTTGGCAGTGATATCGCTATTCTCATCACCGTTTTCACGCACATTTCGTTTCCAACGTTCCTGAGTTTGCTTTCGCAAATGTTTGCTAACAGTACCCTCACACCTCAAACACTACTCATCGGCTTTGCAGGCTCCTTTTTAGCATTTTCTGGTTTGGAGAGTATTTCGCAGCTTTCACCTGTAATGAAGATGCCACGTAAGAGAACCGCTGGTATAGCTCTGCTACTCGTTGTATTAACCATTGGCATTACCAGTCCTCTGCTTACGATGCTCTCAACACTGTTACAGCCGCAAGCAGCAAGAGACCCAATTGCTTCAACGCGTCTCATTTCGCTACTCGGTGGTCACTGGGGCAATGTTGTGTTGCAAACTGAGGTTGCGATTAGCGCGAGCGCATTGCTGGTATTTGCCAGTAACACTGCCATCATCGGCTCGTATCATGTCTTCATAGCATTGGCACGTCTTGGCTTTTTCCCCGATTTTGTACTCAAACGCAACAAGTTACGGGACACACCACACTATTCGATTCTACTGGCAACAGGCATTCCGATTGTGGTATTGCTGCTCGTTCTCGGCAGAATTGACATTCTTGCCGATATGTATGCTTTTGGCTTGCTCGGTGCCTTTACGCTCACCTGTCTCGGCCTGGATATTGTGCGCTTCAAAGACCGTCGAGCGGCTCGACGACAATCATACCAGGAGTCTCACGTTTCTGATGACGATGTAAAAAGAACACGAACGTTGCCACTGGTCAATACTGTCGCAGAGCAAGAGGAGCGGAAAACACTCTCTCTCGCTGAGACGACACAGTCTCATAGCAACGGCGTGTATAAGACTTCGCACTCTGTTTCGCTACGCGAACGTCTTCGCCGCGCATGGACATCGCTCGATTTTGCGCTAGGCATTCTCACGACGGCACTTGTGATGATTGCATGGTCAACAAATCTGATTGTGAAACCGCTGGCAACGCTCTTTGGCGGCTCCGTCACTATCATTGGCATGGGCATCGCCTACTTTAACTACAAGCGACAGGAGGCGCGAGGTCAAACGCCTATTCGTGTCGTTTCGCTCAGTAGCGTTGAACGATTGTCGAACGCGACGCTGGCTATTCTGCTAACCGGTAGGGATAAACAAAATTCGCTTGTGGTGCAGTCCGCGACGCGGCATAGCAATGGCAAGCCTTTAGCGTTTCTGTACATTGGCGAGCCGAAAGACGCTCCACCACTACAGCCGTTTGAGTACTATGAACCGTATCTTTATGACGAGTCGGCAGTGAAAACCCTCAGAACGGCAGAGACGATGATGCTTGCGACAAACGCGAATGTCGAGCCTCAGTTTTTTTATAGACCGGTGCAGCAAATTTCCGAGCAGCAGGAGGCGGAGATTGTTACGAATGTCTGGCAGACACTGCATCCACATGAGATGCTTATCGCCGCCGATGATTTAGTGATGCTTGAAGATATCAATCCGAATCGTATTCGTTACGAGACGATATCAGGAGGAAAGGTTGCACATCTTGTCTCACCCTGGTAAACCTTTGTTCAGACAAAAGCAAAGTTAGATATCCATAACCGAAAAGTTAGACGTTTTGCACAAACATATTGGTTGTTCTACTAACATTTACAGCATAAAACGATAAATGCGTAGACATTTTTGTTTCATTCCATTACAAATTGTGCAATATGCACAAAATTTATCTTCTAAACTTTGCTGTTTTGTCTATAGGATAAATGAATATAGTTACGGTATACTAAATGGCAAGTACCAGAGATAGGCAGAGCTATCTTTGTGGAACAGAGCGCACCGTCGCGTTGAAGTACGGCAAGAACCGTAGGAATTCTCCTTTTGTTGTTTGTTGACTGAAAGGACCTATCGCTTCATGGCAACTCTTCTTCGCACAGCATGGCAACGCATCCGCACCAACATGCAAGACCCACTCATGCGAAAAAACGTTCTGTATTTTATGGGCGGCAAACTCCTCGGCTTTACATTGGTACTCACAGTTATGTGGGTCATTCTCCCCCAGGCGGTCCAAGCTGCTACGCATAGTACGCATGCCGACATGCCGACGATCAACGCGGTAAACACGGTCTGGACGCTAGTTGCTGCATTCCTCGTCTTCTGTATGCAAGTTGGCTTCGTGATGCTCGAAGCTGGCTTTGCACGTTCGCGCGAATCGGTCAATATCCTGGTTGAAGGCATTGCTGATACCTGTATCTGTGGTGTTTTGTTCTGGGCATGGGGCTTCGCGTTCATGTTTGAGCCAGGAACACCCTGGATTGGTACACACGGCTTTATGTTGATGGGTCTTCCCTCCACCTATCTCTCGACGGGTATTCCACTGCTCGCCTTCTGGGTCTTCCAGTTCGCGTTCGCCGATACCGCTTCGACCATCACGTCTGGAGCGATGATTGGACGCTGCGGCTTCTGGGGCGATATTCTCTACAGCATTGGAGTCACTGGCTTCATCTATCCTATCATCGGTCACTGGACATGGGGACCTGATGGCTGGCTCGCTGCCCTGAACTTCCACGACTTCGCAGGCTCAACCGTTGTGCATAGTATCGGTGGTGCTATCTCCCTCGCGGGTGCAATTGCCCTTGGGCCACGTCTCGGACGTATCTTCAAGCGCGATGGCGGTGGTCCTCCTCCCGCACACGACCTTGTGATAGGTGCCGTTGGTGGACTCATTCTCTGGTTCGGCTGGTATGGCTTCAATCCCGGTAGCACGCTTTCAGCACTTGATACAGCAGGCATCGGGCGCGTCTCATTCAACACAACGCTTGCGGCTTGTTCCGCAGGGCTAGCAGCATTATTCTACTCCTACGCTCGCTCGAAGAAGTGGGACCTGGGCTTAACGGTCAACGGCTTCCTGGGCGGACTCGTTGCGATTACCTGTCCGTGCTACTGGGTTGATCCGGTGGGAGCCTTCTTCATCGGTATTATCGCGGCATTGACCGTAGTCTGGGGTCTGGACGCGTTGGAATACCTGCGTATTGATGACCCGATTGGCGCAGTTCCCGTTCACCTCGTTGCAGGTATCTGGGGTACGCTCTCGCTCGGCTTGTTCGCAAGCGGCGCATATGGGGCACCGACCGCGAATGGTGCCGATACGACGAGCGTTGTTACCGGTCTCTTCTACGGCGGTGGTCTGGCACAGCTTGGAAGACAGGCTCTTGGTTCAGGTTCAACCGTCATCGCAACACTGGCAATTTCGCTTGTGATGATGTATGCCCTCAAATATGTGGGTGTGCTGCGTGTCTCCAAGGCCGGTGAGCTTGAGGGTCTGGACATACACGAGCATGGAGCGTCCGCTTACCCCGAATATGCATTGGGTGTAAGCACTCCTCCGAGCAGTGCTCCAATTCCAGCAGAAGGAATGGTTCTGTCGGAAGACTAAAACAAGCATGGAAAAGTACACGAATAAGTAGCTGACGAGTGTCGGTCACTTATTCGTGTACTTTTTCAGATATATTACTGACTAGAGACACGCGCCTTGAATGTTTGCCACTGCTGCTCGTCGAGGTTGAGCGTGTTCTTGAGTCGCTGTAGATCAGCGGCATCAAGAAATTCTTCCGCTAGGTAGCAACATCGACCAAGATGTTCCTCTTTCACCACTCGTGTCATTGATAAAAGCAGCCAGCGTCGCTTTTGACTCTGATGCAACTCATGTAAATCTTGTAAGAAAAGAGTCTGTAGCGTCTCGAATATGTTCGTCATCTTCCTTCGCCCTTGATACTCCTCGTCTATGAGGAGGTAAAAAGATGTATCTTGCCTCTATAGAATAGCATATGGAAATGAAAAAGGGAATGAGATTGACGGGAAGTTATGATACAATCTGCTCATAAGCACAATGGCGTGTCGTTGCTCTTTTGTTGCTTCGCTATTTAAGAAGGGTTGCTTATTTATGCTAGAACAGCAGAGTCGTGCTGGAAAAGATGCTCCATTGCGCCACGACATTCATACGTTGGGCGATGCGCTGGGACAGGCCATTCGGCGACACGGCGGCGAGAAAATGTATGATACCGTCGAACAACTACGTCGCAATTGTAGACGCTTACGTGAGTATAGCGTGCAATTGAGCAAGGAGCCGACGAATACGCGTTTGGCAGAAGAGATACAGGCACTCGATTCAGAGATCACACGCATCGTGAGCGAGTGCAGTCTGGATACCGCCATCGGCGTTATTCGCGCCTTTGCCGTCTATTTTCACCTTGTCAACACGGCGGAGCAGTATCATCGTATCCGTCGGCGTCGCGTTCATGACTTACAGACGGCGGAGACACCCCCACGCGGTTCACTTGCGGCCTTGATGAATTTTCTCAAGCGAAATTCTCTCGATGAGCCTACCGTACAACGCCTACTCGATTCGCTCTCGATTGAACTTGTCTTCACGGCACATCCAACAGAGGCGACGCGCCGTAGCCTGATTACCAAATCGCGCCGTATCACCGAACTGCTAGAAGAGCGCGACTTCAAGAAAATGACGCCGCGCGAACAGACGCAATGGCGGCACGAATTGGAGAGCATCATAACGCTTCTGTGGCGTACCGATACAGTACGCCATGTGCGACCAACGCCCATCGACGAAATCAAAATGGGCATCTACTACCTGGATGAAGTTCTCTACGATGCCCTGCCAGACCTGTACGACGAATTTGCAGAACTGCTGCATAGCGACTATCCATCGGTAGAGGTACCATCATTTCTGCGCCTCGGCTCCTGGATTGGTGGCGACCAGGACGGCAATCCCTTTGTCGGACCCGCCACGCTGCTAGAGGCACTGAACTTACAACGCGGCTACATCATCGACCACTATCGTACCGCGATTAGAAATCTGGCGCAGGAGTACTCGCAATCGCTCAACCACCTACAGATTACAGACGAACTCAAGGAATCGCTGGAGCAAGATGCACGCCGCCTCCCTGAGTATGAACGGGAATATGGCGAGCCGATGGCCTTAGAACCCTATCGCCATAAATTTTCGTTCATGTGGAATCGTCTTGAAGCAACGAAATTAGGCACAGCAGACATAAAAACGTCACCATTTCCCTTTCCTTCTGCGACGCCAACGGAGACAGAGACACTTACGATAGCATATGCCAATGCCGACGAGTTACTCGCCGACCTGCGACTGGTGCAAGATAGCCTGCTCTACGACTCCGAAAACGATTTGGCTTATGGGCAACTCGCAAAACTGATACGACAGGTCGAGGTATTTGGCTTCCACTTCGTCGCCCTCGACACGCGCCAACATAGTGCGCGTCACGCCGCCGCCGTAGCCGAAATTCTAAGCGTTACTGGAATCAGCACAGAAGACTATATGAAATTGAATGAAGAGAGGCGCGTAGAGGTGCTGCAATTCCTTCTGCGCGATCCGCGTCTACTCACTCATGCTGGACTCGTTTTTAGCGATGCAACGCGCCACATTCTCAATACCTTCTACGCTATTCGACAGGCACGCGAAACTTTTGGAGAGCGAGCAGTTACTTGCTACATCATTAGCATGGCGAACAGTCTGAGCGACCTGTTAGAAGTGCAATTGTTGTGTAAAGAGGCAGGTATAGAGAAGCTGCCAATTGTGCCGCTCTTCGAGACGATTGGCGACCTGGGCTCCTGCACAAAAATGCTCGAATGTGCCTTTACGCATCCCGATTATCAACGGTATCTGCAACGCTGCAATAATCAGCAACAGGTCATGCTCGGCTACTCCGATAGCAGTAAGGACGGCGGTATTCTCACCTCTGGCTGGGAATTGTACAAGGCACAAGAGCGGCTAGCAGAGCTAGGGCGAAGGTTTGGAATTGGCATTACGATGTTTCATGGGCGCGGCGGTGCGATTGGGCGCGGCGGTGGTCCCATCTACGAGGCGATACTTGGTCAACCACCGCATACCGTCAATGGGCGCATTCGCATCACGGAGCAGGGCGAGATGCTCTCGTTCAAATATGGTCTGCACGAAATCGCTATCCGCAACATGGAACTTGTTGTCACAGGTGTTGCACAGGCAAGCATTCCCGACGACCTGCTTGCCACGCCGAAAAAAGCGATTTCAGGGGACTGGATAGCTATACTCGACAACCTGTCCGAGCGAGCATACACACAATATCGCTCATTCATTTACGGAAATCCAAACTTCGTACATTTTTTTGAGCAGGCCACGCCTATTCTTGAGCTAGGCTGGCTCAACATTGGTTCGCGTCCGGCGCGTAGAACGACGGGACATAGTATTGAAGAGTTACGCGCGATTCCCTGGATATTCTCGTGGATGCAAAGCCGTTATGTGCTACCAAGCTGGTATGGCGTGGGAACTGCACTAGAGGCATATATTGAGGAAGACCCTAGTAGACATATTGCACAACTGCGGCAGATGTACGAAGAGTGGCCTTTTCTTCATACCTTCCTCGACAATATGCAGATGACGCTCTCAAAAGCAGACCTGCATATTGCCCGTCACTACGCTATGCTCGTCGAGGATGAAACCATACGTCGGCAGATAGCACAGGCGATTCAGCAAGAGTATGAGCGCACACAACAGGCCGTTCTACGCATTGTGGGCGGTCATGCCCTGCTCGATCACAGCCCTGTGTTGCAAGAGTCGATTCGCCGCCGCAACCCCTATGTTGACCCACTCAGCTACTTTCAAGTGCATCTCCTGCAACGCTTACGCAAACTCGGTGGTCCACTCTCGCTTACGCTTCAGCAACAAGAGCAAGTCAGCGAGCAAGAGCGTGAGCGAGCAGCATTGACCTATGCTGTTCTGCTCACTATCAATGGAATCGCGGCTGGTGTCAGGAATACAGGATAACTAGGTGAGACAAAAGAGTGAGGTGCGAGACTCTTGGTCTGGCACCTCACACTCTTTTGTCTCACCTAGTTATCCTATCCCTTGCTATTTTCTATCTGAAAAATCTCGCAAGAGCTTAGGTAGTAGAATCGCATGCGACGAGAGGGCGACAATCCAGAGCGCAAGTGTTATGCGGTTGCTAAACTTGCGAGAAAGAATACTTTTCGGAGTAATATTATTCATGTTTGGCATTTCCGTCATGTCTTGTCCTATTCCATCTTTCTATCATTATTAAATTTTTTCCTATGTACTACAACAAGAGGCAGGTTAAATTTAATCCAATTCTTAGGTTTTTAGTGTGATTTCAACACTATTAACCCTCTAGACATTATAATGTAGGACATGGTTACAGATACAAGGGCAGAAGAAAACGGAGAAGGGGTGCAAGGGCCGTGGGCGGGGATCCCGTTGCCGGTTTGTGAAGGGATTATCC
>CAXUGH010000026.1:0-3484 GCA_964250365.1 uncultured Ktedonobacteraceae bacterium | reverse complement strand
GCCTCGCCCCCCCCCCCCCGTTCTCAGTTTTCTCCTGGTATTAGCCAAACAGAGAGGACTTCTGCTTGCTGAGAATAACCTCACGAATGAACAGAGGAATAAGTATTGCATGCGAACTAAGAGCAACGCCCCACAGGACAAGCGTTGTGATATTAGCGGGATGGTTATAAATGTGTTTGTTGTCGTTGACATGCGAGACAACTTTGTCAAGAACAGAGGCCATTATATCTCCTTTATGTATACCTTGAGTTAACAAAAGTTTACTTTTACGAAACGTAGTTAGAGTATAGCTAAACATGTAACGCTATCATTACGTTATAGCAAGCAAGAGAGTTTCATTTTTGGCGTAGGCCAAAGGTTGACAACTCGCTCTTTTACCTGTTATGCTAGTTGCATCATGAAAATGATGAAGTCCGACCCGCGTTGAACGAAAAAAGTATGTGTGTAGCTCTCGACAGCGATCCGAAGTTGGTGAAAGTTCGGAACGAGTATGCACACACAGAACGCCTTCGGAAGCGGCTGACCGAAGAAAGCTCGAAGAGCAAGTAGGGCAGATGGTGAGTTCCCATGCGGCATGGAACTAGAAAAGTGGTCTTCCCGCCCGTGTTCCTGCGTTGTAGCAAGGGTGGTTCACAGGCGTTGTGAACGCTCAATTCTGTTGAGCCGCGAAGACAAGTAGGGTGGCACCACGGGTGTTCAGGGCAAAACAAATTCCTGCGCTCTCGTCCCTTCAATGTTCAGGAAGGGTCGGGAGTTTTTTGTTGCCCGTCTCCTTCCTCTGCTTCTCTCGTTGAAGGAGTTCCAACACAATGACAACTACCAACACAGCAAACACTACGTCCACGACCAGTAGCGCACTTGAAATCGCGCTGCAAAAAATCAACTCCGTTGAAGTCCCTCAAGGGAACACTATCGCCATTGCCTATTCGGGTGGTCTCGACTCGACTCTTTGCGTCAAGCTGTCCGAGGAGAAATACCACGCCAAAAAGATTTACGCTATCAGCGTAGACGTGGGGCAGGGCGAGGAAGAGATTCAGCAAGGCATTCAGCGTGCCGAGCAGCTTGGCATTACGCCTCTTATCCTCGATGCGAAACAGGAGTTTACGCAGCACTGGCTCACGAAAGCCATTCAAACCAACTCGGACTACAACGGCTACCCTGTTTCAACCTCAATGACGCGCCAACTGATCGCCAGTAAAATTGCTATGAAAGCACTCGAACTCGGCTGCGATGCGCTGATGGAAGGCTCGACTGGCAAGGGCAATGACCAGTACCGCATGCACAACGTCTTTAGCCTGTTCGCCCCCGGTGTCTCCGTCTTCGTGCCCGTGCGCGACTTCGACCTTACGCGCGGCGAAGAACAGTTGTTGATGGAACACTTCGGCATACCCGTTGAAGAACTGATCGCAGGTGGCGACGACAAAACGATGTGGTGCCGCTCTATCGCAAGCGGTGGCATCGGACTCGACACAGTACTGCCGGACTCCATCTGGATGTGGCTAACCCCGCCCGCCAAGGCACCGAACACGCCCACAACTATTACCATCACATGGCAGAACGGCCTTCCCGTTGCGCTCGATGGTAAACCGCTTCCGCTCGACACGATTATTGAGCAACTCAATGTCATAGGTGGAGCGAACGGCATCGGCAAAATCGACATCTTCGAGGATGGCATTATGGGTCTCAAGTCGCGTGAGATTTACGAGGCACCTGCTGCAGCCATTCTGCTCAAGGTCCACCGTGACCTCGAAAAGTATTGCCTCACTAAAGAAGAGGTGCAACTCAAGCGACAACTCGACGCGCAATGGTCGCAGATGGTCTATCACGGTGAATGGTTTCACCCACTGAAAAACGCCATCGACGCCTTTGTCGCAAGCACACAAAAAGCGGTCAACGGCGAATACGTTGTTGAGCTATATAAGGGTAATATTGACATTGTATCGCGTGACTCAACCAGCGGTCTGTTCTTCCCCGACGTGCGCTCCATCAATAGCGCGAGTTTCAACCAGAAGGAATGCGCCCCTGCCGCTCATCTACGTGGTCTGCCCTATGAGTTGATCGCACGGCGCAATAAAGTCGCTGGTATAGCGCAGGAAGGAATGTAGCCTCTCATGACCAAACTGTGGCAAAAGGGCTACCGTTTGAATGAGCAGATCGAGCGATTCGAGGCGGCCCAGAACAGCCTCCTCGACGCTCGCCTTGTACGGCATGATGTATGGGGATCGCTCGCCCACATCGCCATGCTCACGCACATCGGCATTCTCTCGGAAAGCGAACATCAAGCACTACAAATAGCGTTACAGCACATCCTAGAGCTAGAGGCGCAGCACGAATTTGTCATTTCGCCCTCGGACGAGGATGTGCATACTAGCATCGAAAACTCTCTCGCGGCAACAGCAGGTGCGGCTGGCAAGAAAATCCATATGGCGCGTTCACGCAACGATCAGGTTCTCGTTGACTTGCGGCTATATGGCAAAGAGCAACTGCATCAGGTGGCCCTAAAACTTTGTCAATGCGCGGATGCCTTGCTAGTATTTGCGGAACAGCATATCCAGGTGCCAATGCCGGGGTATACGCACATGCAACGCGCCATGCTCTCGTCGGTTGGCCTGTGGGCGGCGAGTTTCGCCGAGGCTCTGCTTGACGATGAGCAGTTGCTTACGGCGGCCTACAATCTCAACGATCAGTCGCCGCTTGGGTCGGCTGCTGGCTATGGTGTACCCATTGCGATTGACCGTCAATATACCTCTGACCTGTTAGGCTTCGCGCACGTACAGAATAACGTCATCTACGTACAGAATAGTCGCGGCAAGGTCGAAGGAGCGATTGTACAGGCTCTCGCGCAAATTATGCTCGACCTGAGCAAGTTTGCACAGGATGTACTGTTGTTCTCGACGGTGGAATATGGCTTCTTTCAGATACCGCAGGAGCTATGCACAGGTAGTAGTATCATGCCGCAGAAGCGCAATCTGGGCGTGATGGAACTGGTTCGCGCACGCACACAAACGATGCTCGCCCTACAACAGCAGATACTCGGCATCGTGACAGGGCTACCAACGGGCTACAACATGGATTATCAAGAGACGAAACGCCCGTTTATCGAGGCACTCGACCTTGTGCAAGAGAGTTTGGATATCTGCACACTCGTCATAAGCAATATTGGCGTGAATACGGAACGCCTGATCGACGCCTGCACCTTCGAGCTATTCGCGGCAGACCGCGCCTACACGCTCGCAAGCGAGGCGAATATGCCGTTCCGCGATGCCTACAAAATCGTGGGAGCCGAGGTCACGGCACAACTTGACCGCCACAACGCGCTACCAGTCGAGAGCATCGAACAGTTGCAGGAACGCTTGAATGCGCGTAGTCATCTCGGCGGTGCTGGCAATGCTGGCATAGAGCAGGTTCAACAGCACGTACAGCAGGTACAGGAGCAGTGGCAACAACGAGCAACAACATTTGAGCAAGTGATAGAGCGGTTGGT
>CAXUGH010000025.1:0-28819 GCA_964250365.1 uncultured Ktedonobacteraceae bacterium | reverse complement strand
TAGACCTTGAGGCGATTCTTGTGCATGGCTTTAAGCAGTTCGTCATACACCTGTGAGAAGGAAAAGTAGGCTGGTCCACCAATAGTGTATGTTTTCTTATTAGTACCCATAGGATTTTCCAGAACTTTGACAATGACGGTGACGACATCCTCTACATAAATCGGCTGGAACATCGTTGTACCACCACCAATGAGCGGAAGGACGGGTGCGGTACGTATAAGATCAGTTATCCCCTTAATGAAGGAAGAACCCTTACCAAAGAGGACTGAGGGCTGAATAATGGTATAGTCAAGTCCGCTATCGACCAGCATTTTCTCGGCAAGATAGCGGCCTTCCATGTAGGTGCCAAGCTTATCGGGCTTCGTACCAAGTCCACTTAGCTCAATAATACGCTTGACATTAGCATCCTTCGCGGCTTTAATCAAGTTTGCGGTGCCATTGACGTTCGTGTTGTCATAGTAATTGTGCGTCAATGCCTTGTGGTCTGCCGTGATAAACGCGGTATGAACAATGGTGTCGATACCCTGTACAGCAGCGTTCAATGTGTTGGGTTGAGTGGTGTCGCCCTCGACAAGTTCAACCTTGTCGGCAGGTAAAATTGTTTTCGCACGCGTAATGTCGCGTACAAGACAGCGAGGTCGTTCTCCCTGTGCCGCCAATCGGTTTACGAGATGTCGCCCAATATAGCCAGTTGCGCCAGTGATGAGTATCATGTGTTCGCCTCCTTTGATAGTGCTATGCCTGAGACGCACAACACAACAAAAACAAGTAACATTTTCCGCGTTTCTAGCGCAACGATTCCTCAGGAAGAAAAATTCGCACGGTAACGCCACCCCCTGGCGTACTTTTCACGGTCAAACTACCACCTGCAATAGCAAGTAAGGCACTATGCGTGAGTAATCCACCACCTGTGCCGCTCGTAGAACTGGTAGCGGAAACGATACCTACGCCATCATCGGCAATCAACAATTCGAGGCTACGGCTATATGAAAATTTGATAGAGAGGCAGAGGTGGCGATGTACGTCGGAGCCGCGTCCGTGTCGTGCAGCGTTGCGTAGAGCCTCTTGTACCGCCGCAAATATTAGCTCGGCAATCGCGGGAGGCACTATTTCGTCGATGCGGCTCATAGTCTCTTCTGAAATGCCCCACTCAACCTCATCGAACGCCTGTTGAAAGTCTTGTTTCAGCATGGTATGAATGGCATGCAACATGCCATCACGTTCCAAACGATGCGGCGCACTCGGTGTGTTAGCTCGCATCATAGAGGCTAAGCGACGATGAGCATCACTAATAGTGCCTATAGCGTCGTCGAGTGCCTCTTGCTGTTGCGTTGTATTGACTGGTTGTTGCTGCTCACTGTTAGAGATATTACGTGCTGTTTCTAGTCGTAGTAGTGCAAGATGCATCTGTGGCAATATTTCGTCATGCAACACGCGGCGATGTTGTGCATCGAGCAGTTTCACATCGACTATGCGACGGCGTAGTAGGCCAGCGACCGCTTGCATCGCCTCGTGGTCGCGCAATGTATCGAGAATGCGTTGCCCACAAGCCTGCGCGATATCCATATCCTCTTCGGTAAAGAGGCTACCATCGTGACGCGGACCGAGGTAGAAGGTGGCGACAATGCCCAGCTCGTCGTAGATAGGCAAGACCCAACACAGCATAGGCTGACCTTGCACCGTCATACGTATGCGCGTTGGGATATGTTTTCCCATTACTCTATCATTCTTTTTCAAAGCGGTTAGCTGGGGCTGCGTTTTTATCGCAATGAGTGCGGTTTCACTGCTTTCATTCTCGCTTTCTGAAATAGGCCAGCTATAGGTAAAGTTTCTTCGCATGGATGTTGTAAAGACTGCTAGCCGCGCACATTGTACCTCCAACACGTCATTGCAGAGATGAAAGAAAAGGTCTTCCATGCTCTGCTCCGTCTTCTCTACATCTGTCTGTAGCCAGTGGCGCAGGTTGGCACTACGCAGAAAAGGTCCCAGCATAGCGATGTAGCGGTCATGTGCGGTGTAGCTACTCCATGTAAAGAGGGCGTAAGCGGCGGTGGCAAGCGATGTTATTAAGAGCAAGCCACCGAGGTTGCTATGTGTCAAGGTCACAAGGAGTGCGATAAAGATAGCGGTAGTTGTGGCGACAATCACGATGCCGCGCCACTGCTCGAAAAAGCCGCGTCGCGCGAGTGGACGCTCAATGAGAATACCGTGCCGTACAACTGCATAGCCAAGCAAGAGAATAATAACTGCCACAAATCCTGTTGCGATACTATCGAGACCTATCAAATTAAGCGGTAGTGCGTTAATCACCTGCGGAACGGTTATTTCTTCCCGCCCCCCATGTTGTAGCCAACTCTCCATCGACCACACTCCCAGTACACCAAGGCAGGTAGTGAGTCCAACCATGAGCAGAGCAGCTACCAGTAAACCGGGGCGTGAGAGATGCCAGGAAAGGGCTGGCTCTTCAAGCATATCCACCTGTACGGGATCATCCCAAAATGCGTCTGCTAAACGTTGGCGCAGTGGAATACTATTTTTCTCGCGTAGCTTCCAGAGAACACGCAGTAAGCGACCGACTCGTGCTGGAGTAAACCACGGACCAATCGCGCAAAAGGTGACATAACATAAAAAGAAAATTGGCAGTAGCACCAGCGTACTCATGTTTTCTGGCTCTAGTGCTTCACCATAGCCGAAAAGTCGTATTGTACCGAGAAAGGTAAACGTTGATGAATTGAAGAGCAAGAGGACAAAAATACTACAGCCGAGCAGTCCGCTGATAATGAGCAGAAGAGGACGCCGCCGACGCCATCTTGAATTGATGAGTGAGGCATAATGCAGCCCTATCACAAACCAGATATAGGGAGTACTCAGCGCGGGCAACCAGATAAGGTGCCATAGTGCATCTGTCGAAAGTAAACCCGATGTCTCTGAGGGCGGATTGGAGATGAGCAGAGCATGTAAAAAGAAAAACAGCGCAGCCAGGCCAAGCCCAATAACACCGACGCGAGCAATTGTACTACTACGATTGCCATTTAACCAGACGGTAAGGGCGAGCCAGAGAAAAGCGATAAGATTGAAGATCGATAGTGCCAACGCAATTGTTGGAAGCAGGTGAGCAGGCTCAAAAAAGGTTTGCAGAGACATAACTTATTCTTCTTTATACAGGGGAATCCACTCTCCACGACGATCTTGCACCAGAGCGACGCCCTCTTCATCCCACATAATCAAGCGATTGAGCATATAGATGAGCGTGGCGCGTGCGCGAGCCACCTTATCATCGACGGCATTGTCGCTCAGCCCCCAGGAGGCATAGATGCGTCCGTTGGTACGGCTCACAGCGCGTTTATCGTGTAAATTCAGACGTGCGGCAATCTGCTCGTTCGTCATGCCTTGCGCCATCAATTCGGCGACGCGCAATTCGTTTGGCTCTAGCAGGGCGCGTGGCGATTGCTCATCGAGGTCGCGCACCTCTTGCACACGATCCTCGATCTCTGGATCGACAAGGCTGCGTCCATTCACAGCATCACGCAACAATGGTACAAGCATACTGGGCAAAAGATAGTTGCTTTTCCGCACATAGGCGTAGTGTGTGAGAATACCAGAGGCGCGAAACTCACGGTAATACTCGTCGTCGTCCTGAATGGAGTAAAAGACTACAGGCATACGCGGACGTTCGCGTCGAATAGCGATGGCAGCCCCGACTCCGCTCATCGCATTGCGCCCAAGTTCGCGGTCTTGCAACTGCACGTCCATCAAAATCACGTCCATGTCCAGTTCGAGCGCACGCGCCACGGCCTCACGTCCAGTCGCGGCCTCGCCTACAACCTGCACATTCCCCGTCGCCTCAAGCCCTTCGCGTAACGCCTTACGCAATGGTCCATGATCGTCCACGAGCAGAATTTTTATCTTTGCCATCGCCATTACTACGAACTTTCGTTGTTTATGTTTCACTTTGTAGCAATGTAAGTATAGCAGTTTTGGGAAGTAATGTAGAGCGTTTGAGAGTGGGGTGTGAGTGTTTTGAAGCATTGACACATCTTTACCTTCCCACAATTTGTGCTATACTACGTACAAACGCACGGTTCTGCTAACCCTGTGCGTCAACGTGGCAGGGCGCAGAGAAAAACTTACTGTATTGATAGTCAAGTACGATAGGACCGCGCTCATATGACTGTGGCGCGGTCTCAATTTTTCTAGGAGCATTCAATGGTGAATGAAGTCACTATTCGCATCGGGGGTGAGTCGGGAGAGGGTACCATTGTTGGTGGTGATATTCTCGCGCTGGCTGCCGCTCGTTGGGGATATCATGTCTATACCTTCCGCACCTTTCCCGCCGAAATTCTCGGTGGTCCCTGCCTCTTTCAGGTACGCATTAGCGACGCACCTGTAAAGTCGATGGGAGATTTCGCGGACGTACTCATCTGCCTGAATCAAGAGGCATATGACCGCAATATCAGCGACCTTCGCAGTGGTGGTGTGCTTATCTATGACCCTTCCGATTTCACTCCTGAAGCAAGCGACAAAATTACCTATGCAATCCCCTTCAACGAAATTGCTCGGAAAGAGGTTCAGCTTTTTCAGACAAAGAACATGGTGATGCTTGGCGCAATCTCAGGTTTGTTTGGTCCTCCACTCGAAGCTATCACTCAAGTAGTCAAGTCGAAGCTTTCAAGGTCGCGCAAATCCAATGAGACGCTCATGGAAAAGAACATGCTGGCTCTGGATGTGGCATATAAATATGCTACGGAGCGCATTCCCAAACAGGACTCATACCGTCTGGGTGCGGTAGAGAAGGCAGACCGTGTTATCTTGAATGGCAATCAGGCAGTTGTCGCAGGAGCGTTAGCGGCTCACTGTGGTTTCTTCGCGGGCTATCCCATCACGCCCGCAAGCGATATCATGGAGGCATTAGCCAAAGAGTTGCCACAGGTTGGTGGAACCTTCCTGCAAGCCGAAGATGAAATGGCGGCACTCGCGGCGGTGCTTGGTGCATCCTACGGCGGTGTACGTGCGATGACGGCAACCTCTGGCCCCGGCTTCTCACTCATGACAGAATTGATTGGTCTTGCGTCGATGGCAGAGCTACCCGCCGTGATCGTCGATTCACAGCGAGCTGGTCCAAGTACAGGTATGCCAACCAAGATGGAGCAGTCCGATTTGAGTTTCGCGCTTAACTCGGGACACGGCGATACGCCACGTATCGTTGTCGCACCAGCTAATATCGACGACTGCTATAATCTCATGATTAGCGCGTTCAACATGGCAGAACGTTACCAGCTTCCCGTTCTCTTCCTCACTGATCAATCGCTCTCGGCGCGAGTGGAGAGTGTTGACCGTAGCATTTTCCAGGCACAGACACTACAGTCACAGCGAGAGCTTGTCGGCGTCGGGCAGAGTGCCAGTGAGTCAAGTTTCTCACGCTACGCCTACACCGATAACGGTATCTCGCCGATGTCTGTACCAGGAGTGGGTGCGCCAGCGTATACTGCTACGGGGTTGGAGCATGATGAACATGGACATCCCGACTACGAGCCGGAAGATCATACGGCGATGATGCAAAAACGCTATCGCAAGCTCGAAACTGCCGCCGAAGAACTGCCAGTACCAGCGCGCTACGGCGATGACGACGCGCTTGTCGGCATCATCGGTTGGGGTTCTACTGAGGGTGCGATTCAAGAGGCGGTAGACCACGCACGAGCCAACGGCTACAAAGTGGCAGCATTACATCCACGTATTCTTTCACCACTACCCGATGCAACAATCCGCGAGTTCATTGCTTCAGTACGCAAGGTGATTATTCCTGAGAACAACTTTTCTGGTCAATTAGCGAACGTGCTGGGCGCGAAATATGGTTTACAGGCGACCCGTGTCAACAAGTTTGGCGGCATTCCATTTACTGCTGCCGACATCTACAAGGCCATCGAGGAGGTCCATCCGTAATGACGCAATCTGTTATCAATCCTACGCCAAAAGATTATAAAAGCGAAGTCAAACCAACGTGGTGTCCGGGTTGTGGAGATTTTGGTGTTCTCAATGCTACCTATCGTGGCCTCGCTGGTCTGAAATTGCCAACCGACGAGACGGTTGTAGTATCGGGCATTGGCTGCTCTAGCCGCTTCCCACACTTCATGAAGACGTTTGGCTTCCACACGGTTCACGGACGCGCTCTACCGGTTGCACAGGGCTTGAAGATGGCGCGACCAGACTTGAACGTTATCGCAGTTGGCGGCGACGGTGACTTTTTCAGTATTGGTGCTGGTCATCTGCTACATGCTGCTCTACGCAACATTGACATTACCGTTGTCGTCATGGATAACGAGATTTACGGCCTCACCAAAGGGCAGACCTCGCCAACCTCACCGCACGGGCATGTCACCAAGTCTACGCCATATGGTTTGTTGGCCTCGCAGTTCAATCCTATTGCAACAGTGCTTTCCCTCAACGTGAGCTTTGTGGCGCGTGGCTATTCCGCGAAGCCGAAAGAGTTGGCGACCCTCATTGAGCAGGGTATTCAGCACAAGGGCTTTTCGTTTATTCACGCCCTCAGCCCTTGCCCAACGTTCTACAAAACGTTCGATGCATGGGACGCCTCGGTCACGCCCATTCCTGCTGAGCATGACACAAGCAATCGGGGACAAGCAATGGTGCTTGCAATGGAGACGGAGAAGCAGTACATTGGTCTGCTCTATAAGGAAGAGCGTCCAACAATGGATCAGGCCGCGCATCAGTTAGCGCAGCAGGCTAAAGCGTTCGACATTGATCAGTATATGAAGAGGTACATGTAACATTCCAAGCACGTACAGAGAAATTCTGCCCCGTCTGTAGACGGGGCAGAATTTCTCTGTACGTACTTGGAATGCTCTTTAGAGTACGGGACGCTGCGTATGAGCAGCGGTCTGCACAGAATTTATGACTGCCTGTGAGAACTTTTCTCCGCAGGGACTGCAAAACACACCGCTCTCGTTATGATAGGTACCACCAATTGCGGTCAATTGACGCTCTGCCGGATTGCCACACCACTCACAGGCACTACCACGAGGCGCAAAATCAACGGAGACGGGGCGACGGAATTCGTTACTAGTCATGAGGCTTACCTCCTCTGAGATGCTGGTCGCATACAAGTTGTATACGATGAGATTAAAGGACAGCATACAAGGGGAGTTCGTATCAAGCGGTACACAATTACATGCCACGACGATACGACATCCACTAAACGACGCATCATCGCCAAAAGCATCATTGCTTCTTCCAGATAACGTCTGAGGATAGGACGTTACTGATGTAAGACATACTATACCATAAAATTATGTAAAATGGAAGATTACACAAGGCCAATTTTGAGGCTTGGCCCTTTTTCGTCATTATTCGTTCACTGTAGATTCGCTTGTCTGAGCTATGTCTACAGGTTGTTCAGCTAGTCCAGAGGAGCTTGTCTGCTCAATTCCGTTCGCCTCACGTAATTCCTCGGTTTCTGGTAGGGCGGGAAAGCGTGGCGTAAGAATAGCTCCCACAATCCAGCCAATAGCACCGAGGCCAATCGTCATGACAAGCCATAGCAGCAAAATTGTGTTGTAGGCAACGTTAAATTTCGCGGCAAGAATGCCCGCGAGAATAATTCCTAATGTGAGACCTGTTGTAACGCCTGTAAGACAGCCGGGATGGGCAAGGTTGCGCCCACGAAATCGCTTCATCATGATAGTGTGTGATACCCTTGTTTCTAGTTTGTTCGCAGTACAGATGATAGCGTACTGTGTGCTAGTCGTCAAGGTTATAAGGCAAGGAGAGATACTACATCAGCTTCTCTCTGTGAAGGGATGCTCGAACTTGAGGAGGGCGGAGATACTTTCCATGTTCCATAGCCACCACTTGCGTAATCGCACTGATTTCCTCTAGCACTGCAATACGTACCATTCATACTCTGGTCAGCATTGATGTGTCCCTGAAAGAGCAATGGCGGGTACTGCGTGTAAGGCGTTACCAGGAACTGCACATTACCACCACTCGAAACCGTTCCAGTAAATGCTGCCTGACCTGACAAGCCATTGCTTAGCGTGAGATTACCATTGATATTCGTGCCATTCTGTCGAACTGCGGTCAGAGTCATCGTTCCATCTATGTTGCCTGGAGTATTATGAATGGTTCCGATGTATGTATTATTCAAGACTGGAACGTTTGATGATGCAGCAGTTGGAGTAGGCTTTGGTGTCGGAGACGGTGAGACAGAAGGAGTTGCTGTAGATGACGGAACTGTCGTGCTAGCAACGGAAGGATGCGGTGTATTTGGCACATGAGTTGATGACACTGGTGGTCTCTTCGCCACAATTCCTGAGAATAAAGCACGATGTAAAGGATTGTTCGAGGAAAATACGCCTGTTCCAAGCAGTCCACCAAACAGAAGTGCAGCCAACGCGATCAACACGATAAGAGGAAAGAGCAATCTCGATCTCTCGGAACGTCGTCTTTGTCTTTGTGAAGGAACATTTCCAGTGAGAGCCGTTACATCATTCGTTATTGCAAGAGGAAGAGGTGTAATAGGGAGTACTGGTGGAAGAGGCGTGTTTCTCTCTGGCAGTGGAGACTGAAACGACTCAGGTTGTAGTGCTTGCCAGAACGCTTCTATCGTGGGAAAGCGGTGGTCAATAGCTAGAGACATACCACGCTGAATAGCCTTAGCAACTGATGCAGGAATTTCTGGTACCAACTGATTCGCTGGTTCGAGCGGGTCTATGCCTCGATTGCCTACCTGTGTGATACGCTCGAATGCATCAACGGGTGGCGTTCCAGTGAGAAGTGTATAGAGCGTTGCCGCCATGCCATAGATATCTGTACGCGGATTGGTGCCCTGTGAATACTGTTCTGGCGCACTATAGTTTGGAGACAACCTTCGGACAGCCGTCGTCGTTGCCTCCTGATCGTATTCCTTAGCAATGCCAAAATCGACGAGGACGGGTGCGTCGTCCGTTGAAGGTATAATAATATTCGCTGGTTTGATATCGCGGTGAATAATCGGCGGTTGCCACTTGTGCAAGTAGCTCACTGCTGCGACAATGGGAGCAAGAAGGCGTAGTGCGTCGGGCAGAGAGAAGCGTTGCCCTGGTTGTTGGCGGCGTAACTGATCTAAGTTCTTCCCCTCAGTATAATCCATTAGCAAGTAGACGCGTCGCCGAGGCTCATCTTCAAAAACGTGATAGACACGAGGAAGCGATGAGAAATCGAGTTGCTTGAGTATCTCGCCCTCAAACAGAAAGTGAACTCGATCTCTCTTTTTCGGATCGATCACCTCTTTCAGCGCGAATTGATTGCCCTTCACGCGCAAATCGCGCACTCGATAGACTGCACTAAAGCCACCCTTACCCAGTAACTCCTCTATTACATAACGATTGCGTATAATAGTCCCGTTTGGGAGATTGGTTTGAACGTCTTGCATTTCTTCCCTCGTATTCGATGGGCAATAACTTTCTTTAAATAGCTCAAGTATATGATATGGGCGATAGCGGTTTGTTCGTCGCTCTTCTTTGTAATACGCATTTCAGGTTTCGTTAGATGACGCGAAACTATCAAGAGGTTACATATTGTAACGTTTATTCTTAGGCGTTCGTGCTACCCTTTGGATGTTGCTAACAACTGCCGAAAGTGGCAAAAAGACAACGAAGAGGTTGTCTGTATTGTAGAAAGGAGCTACTGTCACGGAGGCATCATATATCTTACCTATTCGGCGTGTGAGGCTCGATGAAGACCTCAGCGAACTCACCTCCTACCTCTACTGGCTTGCTACTCAGGTAGAAGTAATCGTTGTCGATGGCTCGTCACCTGATATTTTTGCCACACACCATGCATACTGGAACTCCTTCACAAAACACATTCCACCCGATACAGATATACAGGTTGCAAACGGCAAAGTGAGAGGCGTTCTGACGGGACTACGGCGATCAACGCATGAGCGTGTAGTTATCGCAGATGACGATGTGCGTTATGACTCTTTTTCCCTTTCAAGACTTATTGCCCTGCTTGAACAGGCAGATGTTGTGCGACCACAAAACTACTTTGAGCCGCTTCCGTGGCATGCCTATTGGGATACCGGTCGCACGTTACTTAATCGTGTCACTGGCGGCGATTGGCCTGGTACGCTCGGCGTGAGGTTATCTCTTCTTAGGGTTATAGGCAGTTATGATGGAGATGTACTCTTTGAGAACCTGGAGTTGGTGCGAACACTACGTGCCATAGGAGGAGAAGAGTTTGTTGCGCTCGATCTTTTTGTACAACGCAAGCCTGCTTCTCGGCATCACTTCTGGTCTCAACGGGTGCGACAGGCGTATGATGAATTTGCTCGACCTCTGCGCCTCGTTGTGTCATTAGCTGTACTGCCTCTCACGCTCGGCCTTGTGCTACGCCGACAGTGGCTAGCTCTTGCAGGTGCTTTTGCTACTCTTATTTCTTTAGCCGAGGTAGGACGGCGGCGAAGTAAGGGACAACGTGTTTTTCCCTTTATCGCCTCGTTGCTTGCACCTATATGGCTTATGGAGCGTGCCATTTGCATCTGGCTTGCACTTGGCATGCGGCTATTTCTAGGTGGCGTTCCCTATCATGGAATTGTCCTATCTCGTGCCGCCAATTCAGAGAGAGTTCTACGACAGCGTTATGCTGAATACTCTCTGCATTTCTCAAATATGCCTCTTCCCGTAGAAGAGAAGAGCAGTAGTTTTATCGAGGACTAATTTTCCTATGGTTTCATTGAATTCCGACGTGTTGTACCATTCTAATTCCTTTACTAGTGACCTTGCTCGTGCTAATAGTAGTTACGCAGCATTTGAAAACAATAAGCTGGTTCGAGTGCTCGCCCCTGAGCAACGCCCATCAGCAATCATGGAACTTGTTCATGACTCATTTCGTGCGCTCGTACTCAGCCCCAAATTTTCCTGTGTGGGGGCGAAAGCGGCTGTCCATAAAGGAGATTATCGCATGGGTATGTACAGTCAGATGAACACACCAGAAGCAAATGCTGGTCTCGCACATGACCTCTTTGCGTTTGTGCAAGAGCAGCAACATATGGAGAGCGACTTTACGACATTTATCGCAAGCTTCATAGAACCTTATCCAGTTGACGAGGTTCATTTTGAACAACTTCTCTGGCAGCAACTGCAAGCTCTGCACGACCTGGATGCTCCGTTTCACGCGTGGGATTCAGCGGTGTCGTCTGACCCTGAGAGTCCCTCATTTTCCTTTAGTTTCGCGGGATGTGCGTTCTTCATTATCGGCCTCTCACCCACTAGCTCACGCTGGACACGCCGTTTTGCATGGCCTACATTGATTTTTAACGCACACAATCAATTTGAACACCTGCGTAAGCGTGGCAAGTATGAGTCCATACGAGATAGTATTCGTGCGCGAGAATACGCACTTCAAGGAAGCTACAACGCTCTACTCAGCGATTTTGGAGAGCAATCAGAGGCCAGACAATACTCTGGACGCTCGGTAGAGCAAGAGTGGCGTTGTCCATTCCATCCACATTCGTAGATAGACAATTGGAATAGAGTTGTAGTCTCTACTGTTTCAGCAACGGAATACGGCTCGTATAGTTTTTTATGGAGTACTACATATGCAAAAAATCACACAATACCACCTGGAGCCGCAGACAGGAGTAGGTTTTCTACTTCAAAAAGGGCAGTATTTGCGTGTCATCGACCCACAGGGAGAGCAAGTATCCGATCTCATGGCGTTTGCTCAGGCAGATAAGAGTGAATGGCTCTCCTCTGGACGTAGCATTGACTACAACAACACCATTTACCTGACAACGGGACACATTCTGTACTCGAATAAAAGTAATCCAATGTTTACTATTCTTGAGGACAAGGTTGGGCGGCACGACTTCCTCTTGACACCCTGTAGCCCCGAAATGTTCAAAAAGCTCTATTCTTATGAAGGCTATCATCCAAGTTGCTTTGAGAATCTCGCTAAAAATCTTGCTCCCTTTGGCATTCAAGAAAATACTATTCCGACCACATTTAATATTTTCATGAACGTCCTGGTCCTTCCCAATGGCGAACTAAGAATTGATCCACCGCCTTCGCGTCCAGGTGACTATATTCTCTTACGAGCTGAGATGGACCTTATCGTTGGTCTGACTGCTTGCTCCGCGGAGATGTCTAATAATGGCACCTTCAAACCTATTGATGCTGAGATACTAACCGAATAGACTTATGAAGGAAACTTAGCACCTCTGCTCCGTTGAGAACCCCTGAGAAAAAAGGGGCTTCAAGTGGTCGGAGCTTTTTGATGTTCGCACTTCTCTTTGAACCTCTTATCGGACAGGAGTTTCAATCGGTTCAACGCTGACGAGTTTTTTCAAGGAGGGTAGGTAGTACACTTGGTACAATACACCGCTTATCGCAGCGTTGAAAGCAGGCTCTGAAACATCGAAACTGAACTGCCCTATATCATAATAGTAGGAGTCACTAGAATCCTCTCCTCCGCTTACTACACGCGTCCGAATTCTGCCTGTTATGTCTTGAACCTGTTCGTTACGTATCACCGAGAAGCTTTTGCCTGCGCCTATAACCAAGTAATACAAGCATACCAGGAACACGAGTCCCGCGATCCCCAGGAAAATGAGCGGAGCAAGCAGCTTCGCTCCTGAGCTGGTGCGTATCCAGGCAATACCGAAT
Organism: uncultured Ktedonobacteraceae bacterium; assembly: GCA_964250365.1. Classification (GTDB taxonomy): domain Bacteria; phylum Chloroflexota; class Ktedonobacteria; order Ktedonobacterales; family Ktedonobacteraceae; genus JBBQVS01. Next base: position 16,157 of record CAXUGH010000025.1, on the reverse strand, counting down.
AAAAGTAGGCATCCAGCGAGTAGTAGTGCCAAGTTAGCCGTAATTTGTGATGAATCTGTTCAGGAGTAATTTCTCCACCGCGCCCGAATTCTTGCCCTGTTCGAGGACAATGACTGCTGATAGCTCATAACCAGCACTTCTCTTCTTTCTGCCTAATGGCATCATGCTCTCTATAGCATGTTTTACATATTCTCGGTCCCTTTATCTCTTAAAAGTAGTGAACTCTTTCAAATGCACAGAGGCTATGAAATAGCTCACATTAGCAGAGCTTTCCAATTCTGCCAAGAGAGTTCACCATACGCCTAAACTCTATCAGCATTGACACTTCTGTATACAAGCTAGGTATATAGTAACTATGTGAGCGGTTGATACACAAAGAGCAAAAGGAATACAGCGTGTTTGAGTATCAACTAGCGAGCGGAATATTTTCGATGGTATTGATACCATGCAGGAAAATTTGAAAGGATACATGTATCATGGCAAGAATTGCACCGGTGAAAGAGACTCTCACGGAAAAGGTAAAACATCTCAATCTCGTAGGAGAGAAGACGCAACGTAAGGGCATCAAGCCTCTGTTTGTTGTTGTGCCTGTTGCAGCATTGGCAATCACGGCTACGACGTTCCTCACGGTCCGTCGTTTACGCAAAAAGACCTGGAAATAATACTCCTACATCCACAAATTCCACCTCCACCACCTTCAAAAAACACTGGCAAGTCGTTGATGACTTGCCAGTGTTTTTGTATTGAAAGCTCTACCTTCTATGCACAGTATAGCCATCAATATCTACGTCCTGCAACGCAGTTCTTGAAATGGCGTAGGCGGGCGGATAGAGGCGCAAAGTTTCTTTGAACACTTTGAGGCAATAGGGAAGATTCGCAAGGTCGGCATAGGTGGGCGTGCGCCCTTGCAGAACCGTGTCAACCTCTTGCTGCACGTTTTTGTAGATGTCAGGATGCATTGTCAACAGATACCATGTCCACGTTAATGCAGTTGCAGTCGTCTCGTGACCGGCTCCAAAGAGTGTGAGAGACTCGTTAATGATCTGTTCATCGCTCATGGAGCCGCCATCTTCGTCTTTCGCATGCAACAGAATGGAGAGGAAATCGTTACGCTCTTGAGAGTCGGCACGTCGCTCTTCAATCAACTTTTGGATTCTCTCGCGCAGAAATGCTATGGCCTGTCGCGTCTTTCTGTTGCGCGGTGTAGGCCAATCAAGAGGAATTGGTAGAAGTTGTGATAGGGAGTGACTTGCATGCTCAAGAACAGTTGCCATTGCCGCTCCCAATCCCTCGGCTTCAGTAAAAACGTCGGCGTCGAACAATACCTTGCCGATAATGCTCATGGTTAGCTGAGTCATTTCGTGGGCTACATCTATGGTCAAGTATTCGCTCCACTCCTGCTGTATCTGTTCACTGTAATGCGTCATGGTATCGGCATAACTGATGATGTGCTTGGGCTGAAACGAAGGTGCCATGATTTTGCGTTGGCGGCGGTGTAGCTCACCCTCGCTAGAAAAGATGCCATCGCCAGTAATGGGGCGAAAGGTGTTGTGAATCGCCGCGCCCTTGTCGAAATCGTATGCATGTTGTACAAAGATGCTGTGTGCATATTCCGAGGTATTGAACAGAATGACACGGAACGGTCCAAAGTGGAAACTTCCCACATCGCCACATGTTTGCGCGATACGCAGATAAAGGTTGAGGCGGTCTCGCGTGTGTTCAGGAAGACTGCCAACAAGAGGTGGCTCGATGATGTTGGGAATGGTTCTTGTTTCTTTGTCTGCTGTTTGAGTTGCCATAATAATTTGCTCCTCTCTTGTCTTAACAGAGAGATGATATAGTATTCACATGTTCTATGAATCTTATAGCACAGCTTCGAGGTGTTTGCCATAGCTATTCACAATACAACAATACAATTTCACATGAGCGCGGATGATCGTCGCCGTATCGAGTCGCTTCCGTGGCAACTGCCGATGGAAGAATGGGTACAGCAGGGGCTAGAGGTGCTGAACGTGCGACGCGGCGATTCGCGTCACCCGGTGCTGTTTGTTGAGCGCGATGGCGTGCGTTATGCCATCAAGGAAACGACGCCGCGTATGGCGGAGCGCGAAATACGTAATTTTCGAGAGATTGAGCGGAGAGGAATTCCGGCTCTCAGTCCAGTAGGTGTGGTAATCGCGCCAGCACCACCAGTGGCACTTGACATTCCTAAGTTAAACGGGGCCACGCAATATATCAGTGGAGATCGCGGTTACACGGTGACACGCTTGGCACCACGCGTCATTCCACATGTCCTTTTATATCGTCTTCCATTTACAAAACGTACCAAGCAGCGTCTCCTGTCAGCAGTTGCCGTGTTGATGATTGAATTGCACGAACATGGCGTCTACTGGGGTGATCCATCGCTAGCAAATGTATTGCTACGCATAGACGGGCGCAGCATTTTGGCGATTATGGCTGATGCTGAGACCTCGGAACTTTTTCCAGGACCAATTAGCGATGGCTTACGTGAACAAGACTTGGCATTGTTTGGCGAGTCGCTGGCGTGGCAAGCGGAGGATTTGCGTATTCTGCGCGGCTTGCCAGAGGATACGCAGGTGTTGAATGACGCCGACTTTCGCTACTTTGAGCAGAGGTATCGCTGGTTGCGTCGCCAACACGCACGCGTGATCAAAGCTCCTACCGATACAACGCATAAACAGGTGCAGGAAATTCTGGATTCTTTGAATCGTTGGGGCTTCTCCTTGCTCAATGGGACAGGACATGTATTACAGCAGTTGACAACCGTACTTCCTGGTTGGCATCAGCGTCGCATCTATGAACTGCTGCACATTTCCATACCGCGCGTCTATGCTCACCGCTTCTACGATATGATTCTTGGTCATCAGGAGATATTGTCGGAGCAGTTAGGACGACCTGTGAGCCTGGAAGAGGCTGCACATGACTGGTACACGCGCTATCACTTACCGACCATTTTGCTGCTACGTCAGAACTTGACGAGTGGAGAAGACCCGATGCAAGCATACTTTTCCATTATGCAGCACAAGTGGAACATGAGCCGCAAAGCAAAACATGAGGTGCCGCTTGAAGAGGCAATTCTCGATTGGTCAGTGCAACAAGCGAACAAAGGGTCGCTAGGTTTGGTTGATCCCGCTACGCTTGCAACATGGTGGAGTAATCGTAAATCTGTCGCAACAGCATTGGAGCCACCTTCAATTGCGAGCGAGGAGCTAGAGCCATTGCTCTCAACGGATGAGAGACCGCTGGTGCGCTTGCCACAGCCAGAGCTAGATCAGAAGATACCAGAAATATTAGAAAAAGGGCAAGAGTCGCAACACAAAGAATAAACATAACGGTTGAACGCCCTATAGGACATTCAACCGCTATGTTTATTCTTTAGAAGCTATTCTTCTGTATCGAGGGTATCATCCTCTTCGGCATCTTCGGCGCCCTCAACCTCGCCTGTCTGGAACGAGGTGATGTTGCCACGAATCTGCTCCTCAATCGCACCTGCAACGTCGGTGTTCTGGCGTAGGAACTCTTTCGCGTTCTCACGTCCCTGTCCAAGACGAATGTCGCCGATGGTGAACCATGCGCCACTCTTTTTGACAAGTCCCATTTCGAGACCGAGGTCAATGAGACCACCTTCGCGCGAGATACCTTCGCTGTACATGATGTCGAACTCAGCAGTCTTGAAGGGTGGTGCAACTTTGTTCTTGATCACGCGCACGCGTGTACGGTTGCCCACGACATCCTGTCCTTGCTTGATAGAGTCGGTACGGCGAATATCAAGGCGAACAGAGGCGTAGAACTTGAGAGCTTTACCGCCCGCCGTTGTTTCGGGGTTGCCAAACATGACGCCAATCTTTTCGCGTAGTTGATTGGTAAAGATAACGGCGGTGTTTGACGTGCTGATAGCTCCTGTGAGTTTACGGAGTGCCTGACTCATCAAACGAGCTTGTAAGCCAACGTGTGAGTCGCCCATCTCACCTTCGATCTCTGCGCGAGGCGTAAGTGCCGCCACTGAGTCAATGACAACTACGTCGAGAGCGTTACTACGCACGAGCGAGTCCACGATTTCCAGGGCTTGCTCACCTGTGTCTGGCTGCGAGATAAGCAGATTGTTGACATCACAGCCGCATTTGGCGGCATAGATGGGATCGAGCGTATGTTCCGCGTCTACGAAGGCTGCATAACCACCTGCTCGTTGCACGCTGGCAATGACATGTTGACACAATGTTGTTTTACCAGAGGACTCAGGGCCGTAGATTTCGGTGATGCGCCCCTTAGGAAGACCACCAATGCCAAGTGCGAGGTCAAGTGAGATGGAGCCGGTTGGAATGGCCTCTACGTGAACTTTTGCCGCTTCACCCAGTTTCATGATCGCGCCTTTTCCGAAGCGGCGTTCGATCTGCGAGAGCGCGAGATCTATCGCTTTTTCGCGTTCAGTCATGGCTGGCGATGCTGCCGCTGTGCCATTGCGGTCGGTTGTGGCTTTTTCTTTTTTGCTTGCTGCCATAAGTAATCACAGGGCTAATGCAATGAGTGTATGCCGCTTGCATAGTCCTGCTTCCCTCCTTTTGGAATACACGCTCTCCCCTGTAGGAATTTGCGTTGCTCAATGAATGTGCGAGAGGCACAAAGGATGCAGATGGCAAAGGAGATAGAGTGTGTATTGTGTTTTGCCAATGCATTCTGCTACGTCCCGCGTGTTTGTGCTGTTCTACGTATCTGTTCTTTGACAAGGGTGAAAAGTCGGAAATAGGTGGCAGGTGCTCTCGTTCCTGCTCCTCTAAACTAGAACAATAGTACCATGAAGTGGTGCTTGTGTCAAGCAACAGTTTTTAATGTCTGGATTGATGTCTCGTATTTTTCGGCAAATCCCTATTGCCTAAAAAAACGAGACATCAATCCAGACATGTTATAATTCTCGGCGGCCTTCAAGGGCACGGCTGAGCGTGCCTTCGTCGGCATATTCGAGGTCGCTGTTGTTGGATAGGCCACGCGCAAGGGCTGTGATGCGTAGGTCGGGTTTGTGTAGTTTCGAGAGTTCGTCCTTGACATAGAGGGCGGTTACGTCGCCAAGTGAACCTGGATTCATGGCAAGAATGATTTCGCGTACCGCTGGACTTCCCTCTATGCGGCGCACCAGTTCGCTGATACGCAGGTCTTTCACGCCGATGCCGTCCATTGGCGAGATTCTACCGTGCAGGACGTGATAGAGTCCTTTGTAGGAGCCTGTTTTCTCAAGGGCAATCAGGTCTAGCGGCTCTTCGACAACGCAGATGATGCCTTGATTACGGTTAGGGTTGCTACATATGGCGCAGGGGTCGGTTTCGGTAATGTTAAAACAGCGCGAACAATAGATGATGCTCTCTTTCACACGCATGATAGCCTCAGCCAGACGACGCGCTTGGTCGGTTGGGCTACGTAGAATGAAAAAGGTCAAGCGTTGCGCTGTTTTCACACCAATGCCTGGAAGTTTGGAGAACTCTTCGACCAGTGCCGCCACTGGTGGTGCAATGTCACTCATGTTTTAGAATAGTCCTGGAATCTTCACGCCGCCTGTAACATTATTCGCCATTTTCTGTTGTGCGTCGTTTGCCTTGTCGAAGGCATCCTTTGCTGCGGCACGTACCATCACCTCTAGCTCTTCGATCTCGTCTGCACTAAAGGCTTCGGGGTCGATCTTTACGTCAGTGACTTCAAATTTGCCTGTCATGGTGATAGTTACAGCACCACCACCTGCGGTACCAACAAAGGTTGCAGCCTCTAGCTCTTCTTGCATCTTGACCAATTTTTGCTGCATTCTTTGGATTTCACGCATATTCATGGATAGCTACTCCTCTTTTACTGCTTTGGTTGAACGTCTTTAATATCTGCTTTGAACATTCGTATGACTTCTTGCACTACCAGATCATTTTTCGCCTTCTTTGTGAGCAACTCACGATGCGTTTCAGGCAGTTCTTCATCAGAAACTTGTGAATGAGCAGAAGCGACTGGCTCACTACTTGTATTCTCTCTCACAATATGAGTTCTGGCAAGTGGCACGGTTGGATTCTGAGCAAGTGGCACGGTTGGAGGTGCGGCGTTTGTTGGCTCGTGTCTCTTTACCGGCTCTTGAACAGGCTGCTGTGGTGGTGTCGGTACGGGCTTAGTAATTGGCGGTTCGCGGTACGCCGATGGTTGAGGCGGGGTTGCTACACCTGAATTAGCGGCTCTACCATTCAAGTTACTTGTTGAGATCGGTGGCAGTGGAACCGACATTCCCTGTGGACTCGTTGGAGTTCCTGGTGGAAGGAGTCGTATCTGACACTCCTGCCCAAGCTCAACTTTCATTGCCCATTCCACTGATTTACGCCGCTCTTCCTTCTGTAACGTATCAAAGTGAAATTTACCTGACGCTCTCAATAAAACTATAGGAAGGTCCTGACTACCCTCTACATTTTCAATTGTGTAGCCATTCAGGACAGCCTGTATCATCCCTCCATCTTTCCTCGATTTTACACGCCGCTTGATGTTTTCCCACTTATCCTTGATTTCGGCGACGGTGAGAGAGGGTTGTGCATGAGTTGTTTCGTGTGTATCTTGTTGCTCAACGACGGGTTGCGATGGTGCCACATTCTGCTCTTGTTGAGATGGCACGGAAACAGAAGGAGGCGCAACGGAGGCCACAGACTCCTCTTCCTCATCATAATCAGTAAAGGATACATCATCCCAATCGGGAAGGGCATCGTCACCAGCATTACTTGTTGATGAAACAGAAGTTGGTGGTTGCGCGACAACTGGCTCAGGCTGTACCTTCTCTTCCTCTTGCTTGTATACTCCTGGTTGTGATTGCTGTGCAGGCGCGGGACGTGGTTGCTCTTGATGATGTGGGGCTGGTTGCTGTTGTGTACGTACAGGAGCAATAGATGCGGCTACGTTTTGTACTATGTTTTGCGGTACCTGTGATGTTCGGTGATGCTCAATGCAGGTTAGGAGTGCAAGCTCCAGGCCAAGTTGTGGCGTGCCCTGATTCTTCTGCATCAAGTCATTCTGCGCGAAGATACGCGCAAAGTCTGTGAGTTCTTCCAGGTTGAACAGTTGCGAGGTCTGCGTAATTTCGCGTATCTCGTCCTCAGTGTTATCGAGAATATCAGCAATGTTGGCACCTGCTTTGTGCAGCATCATGGCACGAATATATTCCGCGACCTGTGTGTTGATTTGACGCAGGTCGGCACCCGCCTCTGCAAGTTCGTGTATCAGGTGAAGTCCAGCGGCACTCTCAAGCTGTGCAATATGCGTCACAAATTTTTGGATCGCTCGTGGGTCAGCCACGCCGAGCATGGTCTGTACTTTGGGTAAACTTATCTCGTCGCCAGAATACGCAATGGCTTGGTCAAGCAGGCTGAGGGCATCACGCATACCACCAGCGGCTGCGCGTGCGATGAGTTCGGCGGCTCCTTTTTCGAGCGTCACCTGCTCTTCACCTGCGACAAAGTTGAGGTGATCCACAATCTGGCGCGTGGTGATGCGTTTGAAGTCGAAGCGTTGACAGCGCGAAAGCACCGTTGGCAGCATTTTGTGGACATCGGTCGTTGCCATAACGAAGATTGCATGTTCGGGCGGCTCTTCCAACGTTTTGAGTAGCGCATTGAATGCCTCGGTCGTCAGCATATGCGCTTCGTCGAGAATGTAGATTTTGTACTTGCCCTGTGAAGGACGTACCATAACCTTTTCACGCAGCTCACGAATGCTATCGATACCACGATTGGAGGCAGCGTCGATCTCGATCACATTGAAGGAGTTGCCAGCCGTTATCTCAACGCACTGCTCGCACACGTTACATGGCTCACCGTTTTGACGGTTGGTGCAGTTGAGCGTTTTGGCAAGCAGACGTGCGGTACTGGTTTTACCTGTTCCCCTGGGTCCGGTGAAAAGATAGGCATGACTCAAGTTGCCACTATCAAGGGCATTTTTAAGTGTGCGTACAACAGGCTCTTGACCAACGAGATCAGAGAAGGTTTGAGAGCGCCATTTGCGGTACAGAGATTGAGAGGCCATGATATAAACTCCCGCCTGCGTGTCCTCGTGACGGGCCGCATCCAGAATTCTCTACACTAAGTAAGAGGTGTGACATGCAAAACCGACTTTCGCCCGGCTCTGCCGGTCAGCGTAATCAGGCACCCCTGCGGCACCCAGAGAGGTCCACTTACCGTTGCTTCCTTACGGACCTAGCGGGGTTCACAGACATCTGCCGCGCAGGACCCAATTACGCCGACCGACAGGGCCGGAAGAAAATCGGTCCGTCCTATTCGAGTCTTGTTTCTGTAGGACGGGACTATATTACTCCTTTTTGGCGGCTTTGTCAACTCACATATTTGCCAATTAAGAGGCTATACTTCTCTTTTACCTCAGCAGAAATTACCGAGGGGTCCGTGATAATCGAGGTAGCAAGTGCATTAGCACAACCACAAATTGCGTCGGCACGGCTCGCCGGAATCTGTTGTGCGACGCTTTGCAGAATACGTTGTGCATTGGCAACGTTGGCTCCAAGATTGCCAATAACCATCTCGACAGTGACGGACTCTTCGGACTCGCGCCAGCAGTCGTAATCGGTGGCACACGCGATGGTGGCATAGCACATCTCGGCTTCACGCGCTAACTTCGCCTCTGGTAGTACAGTCATACCGATAATATCCATACCCCACTGTCGATAGGTATTCGACTCGGCCTTTGTCGAGAAAAGTGGTCCCTCCATGCACACATAGGCACCGCCCTCATGCACCTTCACATCGCCTAACGCACTTGCTGAATCGAAAAGCATCTTGCTCAACGTAGGACAGAACGGCTCGGCGAAGGTGCAGTGAACAACGATACCACCCTCGAAAAAGCTATTGACGCGGCTCTTGGTGCGGTCGAAAAGCTGATTGGGAATAACCAGATCGCGTGGCGCGATATGCTCACGCAAACTACCAACAGCACTAACGGAAATAATATATTGAACGCCTAGGCTCTTCAAAGCCCAGATATTGGCGCGTGCGGGAATCTCTGTCGGGCTAAGGCGATGCCCACGTCCATGACGCGGCAGAAAAGCCATCGAGACATCACCCACTTTGCCGATTGCAATGGCGTCGCTAGGATTGCCAAAGGGCGTCTGCACGCGAACCTCTTCAACCTCGGTCATTCCCTCCATGTGGTAAAGTCCACTTCCCCCGATAACGCCAATAGTTGCCTGTGCCATGTATATGTACTCCTTTGAAAAAAGAAATAGGACGTGATTAGTAAATCACGCCCCTTTATTTTACCTCTACTCTGATATATGTGCGATAGCCTCGATTTCAATCAAGAACTCTTTGTTGGCTAGTCTCCTCACTTCAACAAGAGTGCTTGCAGGAGGATTGACTGTGTTTATATAATTATCACGAACCTCGCGCATAACAGGTAGCTGAGTCATGTCAACAACATATATATTCAGCTTAACAACGTGAGTGAAATCAGTCCCAACTGCAGCAAGTGCTACCTTGAGATTTTCAAAGACTTGTTGTGTTTGAGAGCGGAAATCTTGTGAGCCGACAATCTTTCCCGATGAGTCAAGAGCAACTTGACCAGAGATAAAAACAGTTCGCCCATGTGTTATCTCAACTACATGAGTAAAGCCTGGTGGCGTTGACAGGGTTGATGGGTTAATGAAGCGTATGTCTGCTGCCACAGTTTTCCCTTTCTTGGAGACAAAATACTATGCCCTAATTCTCACATATTTTCTCTTGCCCGCTCTAATAATAGCACCATCTCGTACAGGCACAACAAACGTGGCGTCTGTGATGCGTTGCTCTTCGCTCTGCTCACCATCGAGGTAGATGGCAACCGCTTTTTGTGTAATGAGAGTGCGAGCTTCGTTGTTACTCGTTACTAAACCTGTATTTTTCAGGAAAGCCACAATGTCTACTGGCTCTACAAGATGTACATCTGGAATATCAGTTGGCAGTTTGCGCTCGGAAAATTGACGAATAAAGGCTTCCTGAGCCTCTTGTGCTAACGTTTCGTCGTGAAACTCGGTGACGATTTCACGCGCCATACGCAGTTTCACGTCGCGTGGGTTAAGGGTACCCTCTCCCATTTTGCGCTCGAACTCGTTGATCTCTTCATCAGAGACATCCGTGAGTGCCTCAAAGTAGGTACGCATGGTCTGGTCTGGCAGCGACATGAGTTTGCCGAACATGTCGTTAGCAGGCGCGGTCATGGCGATGTAGTTGTCGAGCGACTTGCCCATCTTCTTGACACCATCGAGGCCAACGATAAGGTTGACGGTCAGGATTTGCTGTGCCGCTTGCCCGAAAATCGGTTGTAGGTCGCGCCCAACCAGCAGGTTGAAGGTTTGATCAGTGCCACCAATCTCGACATCTGAGCGCAAGGCAACCGAGTCGTAGCCTTGCAGTAACGGGTACATGAACTCAGCAAGGTTGATCTCGATGCCACTGCGGTAGCGTTTCTGGAAGTCGTCGCGTTCCAACATTTGCGCGACGGTTTTGTAGCCGAGCAGTTTGATAGCGTCGCCAAGGTTGAATTTGTCGAACCATTCGCTCTGGCGATGCACCTCGGTCTGCTCACGGTCTACAATCTTAAAGAACTGGTCAAGGTAGGTTGCCGCATTCGCGTTGACCTGTTCCTCCGAGAGTGATTTACGCGCCTCCTCGCGTCCACTGGGATCGCCGAGGCGAGCCGTCCAGTCGCCAATAACGACGACGGTTTTGTGACCCAGACGTTGAAATTGACGCAGTTTGCGAAAGGCGACGGCATGTCCAATCGTCAAATCTGGGTTCGTAGGGTCAATGCCCAGCTTGACCCGTAGTGGTTGTCCTTTATTGCCTTCAAGCAGCATACGTCGCAGGTCTGCCTCTTTTTCGACTAGCGAAACGCCGCGCTTGAGCAGGTATTCGATGGCTTGTGCTGATGGTTGCTCTTTCACAGTCACCCTGGTATTCCTCCGTTAGAGATGTATCTCTTTGCGGCATTGTAGCAGTATGGATATGATAAATCAACTGTAGGGACAATACTTCATTACGCCCTCGTGTCCATTGATTCCGTCTCTCAATTATTGAGAAAGGCGTCTATTGGCACGAGGGCGTAATGAAGTATTGTCCCTACAAATCGGTATCACCACCATCAACATTAGTAGCTCGAACAACTTCTATACGAACCTTCTCAAGATTGACACCTTGTTGTTCCAACACACCTGCCGCGATTCCTTCACCTTCACGCACCAACCCTAAAAGGAGATGTTCTGTTCCAATGTAGTGATGATTGAGACGGCGTGCTTCGTCCACAGCTAGCTCTACCGCTTTTTTAGCACGAGGAGTAAGTCCAATCTCACCAAGAACAATGCGATCTCCACGCCCTATGATATGTTCAATACCTTTACGTACTCTGTCTGGGTCAACGCTCAACTCATTGAGTATCTGGCTCGCTGTACTTCGCTCGTCATGGATAATTCCGAGGAGCAGGTGTTCAGTACCAATATAGTTGTGCTGAAATCTCTGTGCCTCTTCTTGAGCAAACGTCAAACTGCTCCGCGCTTGCTCATTAAATCGATCAAAACGCTCACTCACTTGTGAGGGAGTGGTTTGTTTTCCTTGAAGAAAAAAGCGTACAGCTTGCATGAATTGATCAATAGGAATGTTCGCGCTAGGATTGGATGGATCGCCAGTTCGTGCAGGAATACGTTGCCGTTGTAGATACTCCTGTAGGTCCGATGGCGCAATACGATAGTCGGAACCAATGCGATAGGCGGCGAGTTCGTTTTTGTTGACTAAGCGACGGATAGTTACAGGATCGACGTGTAGAATCTCGGCTACCTCTTCTGAGGTCATCAGGTGTTCCATATGCTTCCCTCTTTCTTGGGAACTATGCATTACTACGTAATCTTTGCGTTCTACGAGATATTATAGATTACTATTAGGACAAACGCAAGAATTTTTCGTAGGGACCACATTTATGGCGTCCGAGGCGTGATTTATCACACGAGATCATGCCCAACACGTCTGGTATATCGTTCTCGTCAAGATCTCGCTCAATAAATTGAGCAACGGACGCGATAAATCTGGTCCCTACGAAAGCCTGAGAGTCAAGCTTGGTAAACCAACACAAGTCAATTTTATTCAGAGAAATTGTAAGTTGTTATTAAGTCCTGAACCTCAGCAAGTAAAGAGCAATGTAAGACAGTGCTGTATACTACAGTGGAGTACAAGCTAGTGAGAGGATGACACGTACCATGCCAAAACAACATAACAATTCATCTACGCCACGAGGATCGCGTGCTGGACGACGACGGGAAGAGGCGAGACGAGCAACATTACGAAAAAAGCGAATTGTTGTCACCAGTGCTATTGCAACCAGTATCGCATTGATCGTTGCGCTCTTTGTGACGCTTTTTGCGCGAAATGGAACGGGGTTCCAACCGACATTTACGGTTGACTCTGCATACCCGCTTGTTGATGGCATTTCTTGTGACAATGGAGAGCAAGCGGCATTTCACATTCACTGTCATTTGACCGTATATATCAATGGTCAGCGCGTGGAGATTCCTAAGTATATTGGTATCGAAGGAAATGCTAAAAGTGTCTCATGCTACTACTGGCTTCACACGCATGCTACAGATGGTATCATTCATGTCGAGGCTCCTGCAAACCACACCTTTACGCTGGCAAATTTCCTGAATGTCTGGAGCGGTCAATTCTCACAACTGAGCTATCCTGCTGAACTCAATCAGAGCAACGGGTGGCAGGTATACGTCAACGGCAAAGCGTACTCCGGCGACTTCCACAACATTAAGTTGCAACCACATCTCTTGATTACACTTGCGTTCAATAGTCCTGGCGTTACGCCTGATACGGTGTATAATTGGGGAACGTTATAAAACGTTTAGTCTCTTATGCTTGAAACAGATAAAGTGCTTTTATAGGTGCTTTATCTGTTCTAAATCATGCAAAGCGTTGTATGTAGCTTGCTCCATTACCAAAACTACTAAAATATTTGCATCCATATGCTTTCAGTTCGTTTTCGATACGTCTTTTTGCTTCAATCTTCTTTTTGTCGCGTTCTTTAGCTACATTTGCAGCAGAGTCATCTTCAACAGAAAAAGCTTTCTTATCTCTACTCAAGAAGCATTTCAGATCTTCATGAGGTCTCTTCTTCAAGTCAGCAACGATAGTCGCATAAATAATGCTGTCTTGGGGAGCAAGATCAAGAGTTTTTTGGTAAGACATCGCTTCTCGAAAGCTAAGTATATCGGTTTCTATTATCCGCCCGATAGCCAACATTTGTTCGACTGTCGAATGTAGTAGCTCAACCTCATTTTCATTTGCAGCCACCAAAGTATCAAGCAAGGTTTCTATGCCTAATGCTGTTTGCCTCATAGGTTCTGAACGTTTTATATCTCTCAATGTAGTTTTCAATGAGTTATAGAGACTCGTTCTTTTTCCATGACGATTCATTAAGGTCGTAAAAGGCTCACTGAGTGCAAAACTAGGAAAAGCAATCTCTATCTTCCCTTCTTGAGCTAAGGTGAAGATATTGCTAGCTACGATAGCTTCTTCTTGCTTTAGAGCAATTTCCAAGAAAAAGTTAGACTCAACATACACAATCATGCAGCATTACCTAGGAAAACACTAGCATTCTTAATGGAGTCATTAAATCCTGAAAGGGCTAGAGTTTTTTCAGGCTCCTCTGAATTCTGTTGTGGCTTTTCAGTGAGATTATTCAGCCATTGAAGGACTAGCAATTCAAAATTTGGACCATAGAGCCTTTTTTTAGACTCTTCATGATTGTAACGCGCCACAACATTATTCATCGGGAACTCGTATGTGGGAAAGGCATTTGAATCGCTCGTTACTGATTTATCCCACAAAAAACCAACGTCTTGAGTAAGAAGGAGAAAGTAAGGAACAGGTGAAAGATATTCATAATCTATTAAATCTCGTCGTATTTGCATGGCTTCTTCTCGTGTGATGTTTGGTAAATTCTTTACTTCCACAGCAGCGATAAGATTCCCTTTTTCGTTTTCTATAAGTAAATCCATCAAAGAGGGTCTCATATGGTCAAGCCCTTTCTTAAAAAAATGTGTGCCTAGTTGCTACATTGACAGTATAGCTGTGTTTCTCTACGTATGTCAATGATTTCTCTCTCGCACTATCATACCATTATTTTGTTATTATTCCATGACAAAAAGCCTATACCAACACTCCTAAAAAGAGGTACAATAGAGGGCAAGTAGTCTTTTTGTATCCGGTGGGAGTGGCTCTAGTTATGGAAAATGGATTTCTCGAACAGTTGCGACAACGTCCCTTGTTGTGTGATGGCGCGATGGGGACGTTACTGTATGCGCGTGGTGTGACCTATGAGCAGTGCTTCGATGAGTTGAATTTGACGAAACCTGAGCTTATTCAGGGCATTCATCGGGAGTATATAGCGGCAGGGGCACAGATTATCGAGACGAATACCTTTGGTGCCAATCGTGCCAAGCTTGAAAGTCATGGTTTGGGCGACAAGGTGCGTGACATCAACTACCGAGCCGCGAAGATTGCCGCCGAAGCCCGCGACGTGATTGGGCGTGAGGTGTTTATCGCCGGTGCCGTTGGACCTACAGGGCGTCCCCTACAGGCACCGGACGAGCATCGTTTGAGCGAGCTACGCGCGATCTTTCGTGAGCAAATCGGGGCGTTACAAGAGGGTGGCATTGATCTCGTCATGCTCGAAACATTTTCCAACCTCGCGGAACTTCGACAGGCGGTGCTTGCGGCACAAGAGCTTGGTGGCCTCTCCATTGTCGCGCAGATGAGTTTTTATGAGGATGGACATACACTATCGGGACAATCGCCAGCGCGTGTGGCGGCGGTGCTTGGCGATTTAGGTGTCGATGTGATTGGCGCGAATTGTAGCGTGGGACCAGCCGGAACGCTTGATGCGTTGGAGGAGATGATCGCTTCGACGAAAAATATGTTTACAGGTAGCACTCCTCTTTTCTCGGCGCAGCCCAACGCAGGATTACCCGCACGCATCGATAACCGTTTCTTTTATGTATCGACACCGGACTACTTTGCGGACTACGCTCTCCGCTTCTCAAAGGCCGGTGTGCGGCTGATTGGTGGCTGCTGTGGCACAACGCCGCGCCATATCGCGGCAATGCGAAAGGCTCTCGACGATTGCTATGGCTGCGACACGTCAGAAGAGACTCCTCAGGATTCACAGGTACGAGCGAAAGTGACAGCACGTAGCACTGCAACAATCGCCGAACTGATTGAGGCTGAGACGCTCCTTCCACAACAGGGTACACAGACGCAATTGCAACGAAAGCTAGCGGCGAAAGATTTTGTGGTGAGCGTTGAGCTTGATCCCCCCAAGGGACTCAATCCAACGAAGATTCTTGAGGGGGCAATGCTGCTACAAAAAGCTGGCGTCGATTGCATCAATATCGCAGACAGCCCGATGGCACGAGTACGCATGGGCTGTATGGCAATGGCACGCTTGATACAAGACCATTTGGGTATAGAGACCATTATTCACTTCACGACGCGTGACCGCAATTTAATGGCACTACAATCAGAGTTGCTTGGTGCCCATGCGTTAGGTATTCGTAACATTCTTGCGTTGACGGGCGATCCTGTACGCGTTGGTGACTATCCAAACACGACTGGCGTGTGGGACGTTGACTCTTCGGGCTTGATTCGCATATTGAAAGGTATGAACGAAGGTCACGACGCGGCAGCTTCATCCATAGGAGCGCAGGCATCGTTCCATGTTGGTTGCGCCTTAAATTTGAACATGACCGACGAGGAAACGGCGCACGAGATCGAGAAGTATCACAAGAAGATAGAGGCCGGGGCACAGTACATCATGACACAGCCAATCTATGAGACGGCTCCCCTAACACGCTTTTTGCAACGCGTGGGTACGCCACCCATTCCTCTCTTGCTTGGCTGTATTCCGCTTCATAGCTCACGGCACGCGGAATTTTTGCATAACGAAGTTCCAGGCATCACCATTCCTGAGAGCGTTCGTACTCGTATGCGCGAAGCAGAAGACGGACATGCGATGGGCCTACAGTTGGCACAAGAACTTCTTCAAGAGGCGCAAAGAATGATACAAGGTGTCTACCTAACGCCTTCTTATGGTCGTTA
>CAXUGH010000024.1:0-29209 GCA_964250365.1 uncultured Ktedonobacteraceae bacterium | reverse complement strand
TGGCTACGCAGCAGCGGGTGGTCATCTTGAAAGCAACGAAGCAAGAACGCTATTTATTCATCTGGATAGCGCAAGCGGAAGCATATGCTATCGCCGTCGAACTTCAAGGGACTAATTCGCCTCGTCCGCTCACTCACGATTTATTGAAAAATGTCATAGGTGAACTGGGCGCAAATATTGAAAGCATCGTGATTTCTGATCTCATCGACGAAATCTTTTACGCACGCCTCGTACTTGATGTATCAGGTCGGCATGTGGAAGTTGATGCCCGTCCAAGCGATGCTATTGCGCTTGCCGTGCGTGCAAAAACAACAATTTTTGTGGAAGACAGCGTTCTTGAACGTGCTGGCGTTGCACTTGAAACCAACGAAGAGCCGCAGAAGGCCATTGGTCGCCCTGAACCAAGGCGGAGCGAGGTAAGCCCGGAGGAAGAGGAAAACCTCGACGCCTATCGAGACTTCATCAACAGTTTGGATGTATTGGACGAGTTCGGGAAAGACTAGCTTCTCTTTCCCGATTTGTTCGAGCTTCTTCCTACCGAAAAAGGTACATTTGCTAGCGCGTCTTCAACAACAATTTTAGAATTCGCACAACAATACGCGAGACCACGCCATAAAAGAGAATCGCGAGCAGTGTATAGACCTCTAAGGTGCCGAACAAAGGCACCGAGTATTGCAGGAAAAGCAACCGAAACGGTAATACGAATACGTTACTGATATCATAGAGAACTACAACCCAGGAGTTATCCGGCGAAGACTGCACCAATTTCAGGACGAAGCGCACAAGCAACAACAGCTGAATCGCTACAAAGCACACACCAACGCTAATCGGCACGAACTTTCTTCTTGCATTCTGCCCCGCTTTGGGTGCTGCTAGAGGCTCTTCCTGAGAAGGCATACTCCCCGCTGGTCGCTGTCCTCCTTGCACCGTTGGTCGAGGCGGTAGGACAGGATAACTGCTTCCTACATTAGCAGGAGGCGAATAAGTGGGGCGTTTCGGAATAACCAGAGGTTGCTGCACGTATTGATGTGGAAACGGATGCGTCGAGGACTTCGGCGATGGTACGTCTATGGGTGATGCGATGAATGCGTCAACATCAGCACGTCGCATTGGTTCAGTAGGCTCGTCGTGTTGATCTATCTCTGTTATAGCATCGTTCGCTTGCAAATCACCTTGTTCATGTAACATCGTATTACGCTCCACTCTTTTTTGCTCACACGTTATTCTTCACCGTACCGCGCCAACATATCCTCATACGTCTCTCTACGTTCCATTAGACGTATTTGTTCCTTGTCTATTAATATTACGGCGGGACGCGGAATCATGTTGTAATTGCTCGCCATAGGCAAACAATACGCTCCCGTTGTTGGTAGCAAAAGATATTCACCCTCTCGTAATCGTGGTAATTGTACCGCGTCGATTAAGACATCGCCCGACTCGCAGTAGCGACCAGAGATACACACCGTTTCCGTAGCAGGTCGCGTCACATTCTCTACAGGTAAAGCCGTGTACTGTGCGCCGTATAACGCAGGTCGAATATTATCCGCCATACCACCATCGACGAAAAGATAAGTGATGCCACCAGCAGTAGCTTTTCTGGCTCCCACGCGGTACACGGTGACGCCAGCACGGGCAATAATTGAGCGTCCAGGCTCGATAATCAACACAGGTGTAGGGAGGTTTTTGCCGATATGCGCCATTCCTTGCTGCATACTTGCTTGTAGTGCCTGAGCCAATACTGAAATATCGGGCACCGGTTGATTCTCGTCAATCGTGTTAATGCCCCAACCACCACCAGGACTAATTTCAGCGGGCCACCACTTAGTTTCACTATATACCTCAACAGCAAGTGTAAGCAGACATTCCAGACATTCCTGGTAGGGCCGAACCGCGCGCAACATTGTGCCCGTATGTGCATGCAATCCAACAAGCTGCAAGACATCCTCACGTAGAATTTGTTCACACACGCGTTTCGCTTCGGCAAGTGCAAAGCCAAATTTCGACGCTGCATGCCCCGTCTGCAAGTAGCGGTGCGTCTCCGTCTCGACCTCTGGCGCAACCCTAAGCAAGACATGAGGTCGTGTATGTAACTCCTGAGCCAGCCGCGAGAGTAGTGCTAGTTCGCTCTCATTATCGACAACGATGCGCCCCACCCTCAATTGAAGTGCAAGCCGTAGCTCTGCCTCGGATTTGTTGTTGCCATGAAACGACACACGCTCCATTGGAAACTTTGCTCGTCGCGCCACCAGCATCTCTCCTCCCGAAACAATATCCAGTCCAAAGCCTTGCTCTCTCATAACGAAAGCAATATGGGGCGAAATATACGCCTTCGACGCATACACAATACGCACCTCAGAGGCAGAATAGAAGGTAGAGAACGCGTGTCGGTAACGTTGGCAGGCATCTACAATCGTCGCGCGGTCAAAGATGTACAGTGGAGTGCCAAATTGCGCGACAAGTTCGGAAACAGAATAATTGGCTATACGAATTTTGTTATCAGTATCAATAGTGGTTGCAATGGGCATAAGACGAGAAAGAATTGTAGATACGTTGCTCATATATTTTTGTTCCTAACACTGAAAAAACGGCTTTCCAGATATTATCATACTATGTTACAATAGCTCGGAATAGTTGGAGACGACAAGGAAGGTTTTGAGAGTTTATGACACAAATTGATGACCGCACGCAGGAGCAGCAGACTCCTCAGCAGAACCAAGTGCCGCGTCTGCGCTTCGCCCCCAGTCCTACTGGATTTCAGCATATCGGTGGCTTCCGTACCGCCCTCTTTAGCTGGCTCTATGCCCGCCACACAGGAGGTCAATTTGTCCTTCGCATTGAAGATACCGATGAAGCCCGCACAGTGGTAGGCGCGGTCGATTTTCTGATAGAAGGTTTGGATTGGTTTGGTATGGATTACGACGAGGGACCGATTATTGGTGGTCCTTACGGACCATACTACCAGACACAGCGCAAAGCCCTTTATCAGTTCTATGCCAACCAGCTTATCGAGTCCGGTCATGCCTATCCTTGCTACTGCACACCAGAGCGACTCGATGCTATGCGTAAGGCACAGGAGGCGCAGAAACTACCGCCGCGCTATGATCGCCACTGCCGCTATCTCACAAAAGAGCAGAGGGCGCAGAACGAAACCGAAGGCAAGACGTGGACGGTACGCTTTGCCATGCCTCTTGATGGAGATACAGTGGTACACGATGAGATTCATGGCGATATGGTGTTTAAGAACTCAAATCTCGACGACATGATTATTCTCAAAACAAGTGGCTTGCCTCCTTACCACTTGGCACATCTTGTCGATGACCACGAAATGGGCATCACACATGTTTTGCGTGGAGAGGAGTGGATTTCAAGTTCGCCGCTACATGTACAGATGTACGAGGCACTGGGCTGGGAGGTTCCGCTATTCTATCATGTGCCAACCGTATTGGGAAAAGATAAAAAGAAGTTAAGCAAACGAAAAGATGCCCCGGCATGGTCAGATTTGCAGAGAATGGGCTATCTACCCGAAGCGGTCTTCAATTTCATGGCTCTTCTCGGTTGGTCATATGACGACAAAACGGAGATACTCACCCGCGAAGAGTTGATTCGAGCATTCACACTCGACCGTATAGGAAGCGCATCGGGCATCTACGATCCTGATAAGCTCACATGGATGAATGGCGTCTACATCCGCAATCTGTCGCTGGACGAGTTGACGCAGCGCACGTTGCCCTACTTGGAGCGTCCAGAGGCCGAAGGTGGGCTACCTGATAGCGTCAAGCGACCGCTCGACCCAGAATACACAAAGCGCGTGCTGGCTCTTGAGCAGGAGCGTCTCAAAACGCTCGGCGAGGCAATCAAAGCAGACTACTTCTTTGAGGACGAACTGCGCTATGATGCGTCTATGCTCATTCAGAAGGGCATGGATGTACCGCGCACTCACGATGCTCTAGTACGCGCTCAGACGCGTCTCAACGAGCTAGAGCAGTGGGAGAGTCCTGTACTTGAGGCTGCAATGGATGAATTAGGCACGTCGCTCGGCTTGAAGCGCGGGCAGTTCTTCGGCTCGCTGCGTGTCGCGGTTAGTGCTAGTAACGCTACGCCGCCGCTCTTCCCTATGATGGAGGTGCTTGGGCGCGAGGTGAGCATGAAACGCATCGCACAGGCAATTGCGAAACTTGCCTAAAATGAAATATCATCAGGAGACCATTTGGTTTCCTGATGATATTTCATTTCAGGCAACATAAGAGGACAACTATATGGTCAACAAAGATTACATTCTGCGTATGGCGGAAAAATTTGGGCGAGCGTTAGCAGTTATTCTGCACCTGCGCGAATATAACAGATATGAAGAGGCACTCATCACCGTTGATGATTGGCTTTTGCAGACTACTGGCCTCACCTCAAGCTTCATCAACTCTGTCTCTGACGAGATGCTGGTACAGGCAATCTCTCCGCTCGGCATACTCAACGTAGAAAAGTGCCTCTGGATCGCCGTCTTGCTCAAGGCCGAGGGCGAGATTTACGATGATCAGGAGAAGACGAACGATAGTTATTACCGTTACCTGAAATCGTTGCATCTCTACCTGCTCGCCATCTCTCACGAAGCGTTCCCGCCTGATGACATTATCTACACAGATGTACAAGAGCTTCTTAACAAACTTACCGAGTATGAATTGCCGCTTGCAACGAAAGAAAAGCTCTTTTCCTACTATGAGCGTATCGGTCAATACGATAAAGCAGAGGATATGTTGTTTGAGGTGTTAGAGGAGAATAGTACTTTTATTGGGCAAGGTCGTGCATTTTATGCTCGTCTCGATGCGAAAAACGATGTTGACTTGCAAGGAGGCAATTTTTCACATGAGGAGATTGCCGAGGGTTTAGCGCATTTGAACGCACAGTAGAGACATGACAGTGGCTCTGCCCCTGTCATGAAAACTCGGTCGCACTAGACATATAACCCCATTATAGATTACACTTACTTAATACTCTCTTAACACAACAGAATGGTGCATCCACCAAATACACTGGGGAAACGGACATTGCTTCGCTCGTCCGAGGGCGTGATAAATTAGGCCCCTACGATTGCACCGCTAGGTAGATTAGAAAAGTAGGTGTTTTTCGTGGCGACATCAACACAAACGCGGAAGATTTTTTTACCCAGAAGAGGCTCAAACGTGTCATCGACACAATCAACACAGGTTGCACGCTCTACAACGGCAGATTCGTGGAAGTGGATATGGCCTGATATTCTCATGCGTATTCTTCCAATGGGAGCCGTTCCCTTACTCTATATCGTCATTCTCCATCTTCCGCTGTCATTTTTGGGCTTGACGCTCCACGATGTGCCGCAACAACTCCTGCTCGGTCTGATTGTTGGAATTGCGATGGCTGCGTTCGCAACGACATACCGTATCTTGATAGTAGGTCCATGGTTTCGCTGGCCTACGCTCAACGATCACCTGCTACAGGGCTTTTTCTATCTGCTCATTAACGGTCCTGTCGAAGAACTCTTCTTTCGCGGTTTCCTGTTAGCCGTTGTAACACAATGGACAGGAATGCTCTGGTTGGGTTGGCTTGTGAGTACCGCCGCCTACACGCTCTATCATCGTCTCGGCAAGTGGAGTTGGCGCAGCGTCGGCGGTGTAGGACTGGCAAGTCTCGTGTTTAGCCTTGTATATCTAGCACAACCAAATCCACGCTCACTGCTCGCCGTAGTCATCATTCACGGCTTTACGACAAGTGGCTTCCTCAGTTGGGGCGACGAGGTGATGTATCGCCGCTGGAAATATAAACAAGTGAGACAAAAGTAAGAAAAACAAAACGCAACACTATTGCGTTATTTTGATTAGTACAGACGTTATGGCGTAGAGAATAAGTAGAAAAATACTGTCCCTCTATATATTTGTCCTATTCGTTACCTTGTTTATACCCATTCGTCTTGCCATAAGGTACAATAAATAAGATGCATTCTTAAAAAAGACAACTCTATGTCCCGGAGGTATAATTCTTTGAAAATCGTTGTTACTGGAGGGGCTGGTTTTATCGGCTCCAATTTATGCGCTCGCTTGATTGCAGAAGGCCATACAGTCCTGTGTGTGGACAATCTCCTCACTGGCTCTGTAGAAAATATCGCTCCCTTTGTTTCTCATCCACGCTTCACTTTTATGCAGCACGATGTCACACAACCGTTCTCATTTGAGGCAGACGCTATTTTTCATCTCGCAAGTCCAGCGAGTCCCGTCGGCTATATGAATCATCCTATTGAGACAATTCTGGTCAATAGTCAAGGTACATATCAGATGTTGGAAGCGGCAAAGAAACAGCACGCTATGTTCCTCATCTCTTCTACCTCTGAAGTATATGGAGATCCGCTGGTTCACCCACAGCGCGAGGACTACTGGGGCAACGTCAATCCCATTGGACCTCGTGCCTGCTACGATGAGAGCAAACGACTAGGCGAGACGCTCACAATGGAATATTATCGCCAGTTCCAACTCAATGCGCGTATCGTGCGTATCTTTAACACCTACGGTCCTAATAGCCAGATGGATGATGGGCGCATGATTCCGAACTTTATTACACAGGCACTAAAGAACGAACCGCTCACCATCTACGGGGATGGCACTATCACACGCAGCATCTGCTATGTGAGTGATCTCGTCGATGGCCTAATGCGGGCAATGTTCCAACCTGCAACGGCTGGCGAAGTCTTCAACCTCGGCAATACAGAAGAGCATACCGTGCTTGAGTTCGCCCAAACGATTATCCGTCTCTGTAACGCGTCTTCAGCCATCACGTTTGAATCGAGCCGCATAGATGATCCTGAGCGCCGTCGCCCCAACATCTCAAAGGCGCAAGAGAGGTTAGGCTGGAACATTCAGGTGAGTGTCGAAGAAGGATTACAACGCACAATTAAGTGGTTTCGCAGCCACATGACGAACCTATCAATGGCTTCTAACGAATCTCTAGTACATAGAAATTCCAGATAGATATGTATAATCCTGGCTTACAGCAGGAGGGGCGTACAGCTTTTACGCCCCACTCATCGCTTACTGCAAAAGTGATAGACCGTTTACAAGAGAGTTTCACCTCCGCCAACATTGTTGGGCTGCTTGGTGCTGCTCTCACGATTCTATGCCTAGTAGGGCTACCAAGCTCGAATTTCTGGAACATTCGTATTCCACTGTATTTGCTTTTAAGCGTCTGCACATTCCTACGACCACGTACCGCTCTCTACCTACTACCAATTGCGATTCCCTGGGGATCGCTCGATACAATTACATTCGGCAAGTTAAATACGAATAGCGCAGACATCCTGGTCATTCTTCTTATCGCAAGCTGGCTGGGTGGATATGCTCTCCGTTCGCAGGGCATGATGAAAGTTGGTCCACTCGATCAGGAGAAGGCTCCGCTACCACGCTATCTGATTGTTGGTGCCTTTGCCCTACTTTTCGTAATGATCGTGTCTACCGCGACCGCATTTAGTGTCAATGCGAGCATCAAAGAACTGATTAAATGGATAGAGTTTGTAGCGATTTTGTTGCTGGGAGCGAAGTATCTACGCACACGCAGACAGATATGGACGCTGGTAGTCATTATGTTGCTTGCGGGTATCTCACAGGCGTTCTACGGCTATGCACAGGACTTTTTCGATCTGGGACCACAGTCGTTCATTCGTAATGGAGGTTTGCGTGTCTACGGCACGTTCAACCAGCCCAATCCTTATGCGGGCTACATCAATATGTCTCTGCCTATTGCGCTCTCTTTGATGCTTTTAGGGCGAAACGGGGCAACACGTATTCTCGCGGGAGCGGCTGCGCTGATTCTCGGTGTCGCCGAATACCTAACACTATCGAATGGTGGAGAAATAGCTATCTCTGTTGCCGGAATTCTTATCCTGATCGTTGGTTTTCCAAAGCTTCGCAAGCTGGCGGCGATTGTGGCTGTCGCAGCATTAGGACTGATCGCGGCATTGATAGCAGGTGTCGTTCCAGGGCGTCTTACTAACCCTCTCTTGAACAAACTTGGATTGGTTGCAATATCGTTTGCACACCCAAGCCCACAAAACTATTCGACTGCCGAAAGATTAGCACACTGGTTAGCTGGTATTGGTATGTTCTTAGATCGTCCATTTACTGGCGTGGGTATTGGCAACTATGGCATAGTCTATGCTCATTATCATGTGGGCATCTTTGTAAATTCATTGGACCACGCGCATAATTACTATATCAATATCTCGGCGGAAACCGGTGTTATTGGGCTTACTGTCTTTGTGTTTCTCCTTGCAGCTATCTTTGTAGCAGGTACCCATGCTTATAAAGTAGTGAATCAAAGCTATAGACAGTTGAGAACAACATATATGACGCCCAGGGTGGGAAAATCAAGACTTGAGGCGTTACGGCTATTTTCCGCTCTAGGCGACGTGACTAATGATCGTGCCCTGGCTGTAGGTCTGATTGCTGCCCTACTAGGCGTCTGCATGCACAATCTGGTTGATGACCTGTTTGTACACGGCATGACTATTCTCTTTGCGTTACTTATCGTTGCTCTTGTACGCGTAGCAGGAATACATGCGGCTGGTGAGAAAGGACGCATTGCTCATGATAGAGGACGTGCCAACTCCTCACTTGCCTGATGAAGACGATGGGAAAACTTCCGCATCCGAACAAAATGCAGTACAGCCGCAGGTAGAGCAAGAAATCACGCAAGAGCAGCTCTCGCTGAGCAAAAGGCTCTTTAACTGGCGCACTATCGTACCACTGGTTATCGTGATTGCGCTTCTTGCCTACCTTGCACAGAGAGCACATATCAACCCTCAACAGACATGGGCAACACTTCAAAAAGCTAATCTGCTCTTCTTTCTCGCTGGCTTTCTCGTCTACTATGTCTCGTTTCCACTCAGGGCACTACGTTGGCGCGTCCTGTTGGAGAACGTCGGCTTCACTCAAGAAAATGGTATTGTCCTGCCCAAGTTCTGGAAGCTTACGGAGATTATCTATATCTCCTTTTTCGCCAACTCTATCGTACCAGCGAAACTTGGCGACCTATATCGTGCTTATCTGTTGCGTCAAGAAATTAAAGTTTCGGCTTCGCGTGGCGTTGGCACGGTACTGGCTGAGAGACTTTTAGACCTGATTGTGCTGCTCCTCCTCTTTATTCCTGCCATTATCATTAGCCTACATGAAAATTTACCAGCAGAGCTACGTATCGCGTTGGAGATAACGCTAGCTGCCGTTGTCGTTGGCATTGCGGCACTTTTTGTGTTGCGACAGGCGCGTGAGTCGCTGGCGAAAATCGTTCCGGCACGTTTTAGAGGCCAGTACTACCATCTGCAAGAAGGTATACTTGGTTCATTTCGCCGCCTTCCCCTGCTCGCTGGCCTCACCATTGGTGTGTGGTTGTGCGAGGCATTGCGTTTTTTCTTTGTCGCATTAGCGTTACGCTTGATTCCTGGCGACCCGATACATATTCTAGCAGCATGTATCTTTATTGGGCTTGGCGAGGCACTGCTCACAGTCGTCCCGACGACGGGCGGTGGTGTTGGTCTGGTCGAGGGTGGCATGGTTGCTATGATTGCCTTGTTCTACAAAGGGGCTGATATTGTGAATTCTACCGCCGCTGCGATTGTGCTGGACCGCATCATCAGTTTCGTGAGCATACTCGTCATTGGCTTCGTTGTCTTCACATTTGCCTTTGGCAGAAAAGCAGTTAAAGAGACTTCCCGCCAATCTGAGCCACAAAGCTTGACAGTAAAATGAGTCTCTACTATAATTTTCGGGCAGAGCGAATTCTGCATCTCTCACTACTACTCATTGCTCGAAGGGAGTTCCTGATATGAACGAGCATCCACAGATAGAGCTATACGTCACTGTTGGCGACGATCAACAAAACGCGACCATCGAGCAGTTGCTAGCCTCTGCACCCGTAGATAACGTGGTAAAACAAACGCTGGACACAGTACATATTACTCAGCCAGTTATGCTTACTCTGCTTGTTACCGATGATGCCGGTATTCGTGATATGAACAAACAATATCGCGCACAAGACAAAGCTACCGATGTCCTTTCATTTCCACTTCTGGAACAGCCGTTGGTCAACGCCCCGGCAGAACAGTTGTGGACGCCAGCCGAAACAGAGGGCAATGGTGAGTCAAAAGCACAAATACCGGCATTTGTAACACCACCAGACGCTGACACAGTAACCAATCTTGGTGACGTGATTATGTCATGGCCTACACTTGTACAACAGGCGACGGAGGCGTCGCATTCGCCTGTCTATGAACTACTGTACCTGCTGTCTCATGGCGTGCTGCATCTTGTTGGGTATGACGATGCAAGTGAGGCAGGCTATCAAGCGATGGTAGGCATTCAGCAATCGGTGCTACAGGCGGTAGGTCAAAAGGCATAAGAGGAATGAGCCAACTGCCTCCTGCATCGCAACATATGAAGAGTGAATGGGCAAAGTTTATCGCAGGCTTTGGCTACGCATTTCACGGTCTCTGGTATGCTTTACGTACTCAACGCAACGCACGTGTTCACGCTGCGATTGCCACGCTTGTCATAGCAGTGAGTATTTTCTTACGCATCTCTTCGGTTGAGTTCGCCATGATTTTCATTGCGATCACAGGCGTCTTCATCGCGGAAATGTTCAACACAGTGATTGAGATCTGCGTTGATCTCGCCTCTCCCACCTATCACCCGCTGGCGAAAATCGCGAAAGATGTGGCTGCGGGCGCGGTTCTGCTCAACGCCATCCTCTCCGTGATTATCGGCCTCTTCGTCCTCGGCCCCCATGTCTGGACGTTCTTATCGCACTATCTCTAGTTACGCCGCGCTCTCTTTCCGACATGCGCGACATACAAATGTACGCGCTTGTTGTGAATATTTCCACACGGGTTTATGTTCCCAGCGTGCCGGACATACACGAACATCGCCGAGGCGCACAAGATACTGCAGGTCGGCGGAATAGTACGTGATAATCTCTAATAATTGCGGCGTGATGACTCCTTTTGGGGCGTACAATTTTAACGCCTTCTCGTCATCAAAAATGCGTATCTCCTGCTCACGTAGTTGCACTATCAGCTCGTCAAGTGTCATGCCATACTCCTTTACTATGCTGCCAACTGTTCGTAAAGTGGCTTTTACCTATCCACTTAGTATAGAGTATACATGAGCTATTCCGAAAACTCAACAGGCAGTATGCACAAAAAGCGCACACGTTACTACGTATATGTTGTCGGCTCAACAAGACAGGCATTACTCATATCAACACCGCTCATATCGACGACACTGAAATCTACGCCGCTACAATGAGTACCCGTAAAACATGCTCCCTGCAATACAGCACGATGAAGTTGTGCCCCGAAGAGACGTGCATCATGGAGTAGCGCCATGCGTAGATCGGTCAGACATAAGTTAGCACCGCTCAAGTCAGCTTGGTAGAGGTCTGCATCGCGCAACACAGCTTTTGTAAGATTCGCCCCTCGTAGCTTTGTTTTTTGTAGATGAGCATTTTGCAAATTGGCCTTAGTGAGATCAGCACCGTCAAAATAGGCATCGTTGAGAAGGGAGTCACTCACATCTGCCTCCTGCAGCGTTGCACCCTGCAAATTCGCTGAAAGCAAACAGGTATCGTGCAACACAGCTTTTTTGAGTTCAGCACGACTAAGTTGAACGAGTACGAGCGTCGCATTATTCAATTGTGCCTCCGTTAAATTCGCTCGTCCCATTTTTGCATAAATGAGATTGGCATTCGTGAGATTAGCATTGTTGAGGCGTGCGTTATCCATTTTCGCCTCGCTAAAATTGCTCTCATGTAGATTGGCACCAATCAAATTAACGTTGCTCAGATTTGCCTCACTCAAGTCAAAATACTGTAAGTCCATCTCGTGCAAATCTGCATCGCTCAAATCTGGCTTCTCTTCCGCATTTTCCAAACGCCATCTCTTCCATTCTACCGACCCCTGCTTGAGCATATCGAGATGCTGTGAATTAGACATGTATCTTTCCTACACTTTCTTCTCTTTCTGCGGCAAAATAGAATTACCAGATATTGTATCTATTTTAAGACTTATTGCCAAGTAGCGTATATCCTCTGTTAAAAATGCTATGATATGAAATGGAAAGTAACTTCCTACTCAATTCTTGTGCAGAAACGGAAAGATTCATGGCTACAACCACACCAACTAAAGTTCCCCCAGGCCCAAAAGGTGAACCGTTTATTGGCAATGCACGTGCTTTTGTGCTGGACCCGCTCGACTACCTTAAACGGTGCGCTGAAGAGTTCGGCGATATTCTGCAAATTCGGCTCGGCACCACCGCTATTTATATGCTGAGCCATCCCGACCTGATCGAACATGTGTTGGTGACACAGAACAGCAAGTACAAAAAGTCGCGCTTTACGCAACGCCGCAAGAGTCTGTTCGGCAATGGGCTTATTTTCAGCGAAGGCGATTTCTGGCTTCGCCAACGTCGCCTGATGCAACCAGCATTTCACGGGAAGCGCGTTGCGTCCTACGGCACAGCGATGGTACAACTCGCGGAGAGAATGGGACAGAGTTGGCAGGACGACACCACGCTCGATATGCATGCCGCGATGATGCAATTGTCGCTTGAGATTGTGCTGAAAACGCTCTTCGATACGGAATCAGAAGGTGATGCGGCAAGAATTGGCAGCGTTCTTGATATCCTGATCGATCAGGTGAGCGCGGCAGCCGTGCGCCCAATTCAGTTTCCAGACTGGCTACCAACTCCTGGCAACCGTCAATACAACGTTGCACTCAGCAAGCTAAATGCAATTATTGAGCGCATCATTCAAGAGCATCGTCAACGAGCCACCGATAATGGCGACCTGCTCTCGACGCTTCTGCACGTTCAAGACGAAGATGGTAGCCGTATGACCGACAAACAGCTACGCGACGAGGTGGTCAATCTCTATATCGCGGGACACGAGACGGTAGCCCTCACGCTTGCGTATACATGGCGACTACTAGCCGAGCATCCAGACGTTGAGGCAAAGCTGCACGAGGAACTGGACCATGTGTTAGGCGGTAGAACACCCACGATGGAAGACATGCAAAATCTACCCTATACAGAACAGATTATCACCGAGTCACTACGCCTCTATCCCCCTGTATGGGGCGTCTTCCGTGATTGCAAAACGGCGGACGAAATCAGCGGCTATAGCATCGCTCCTGGCACCGTTATTCTCCTCTCGCCCTGGGTGGTACAGCACGATGCCCACTACTACAACGAACCAGAGGCGTTCAAACCCGAACGCTGGGACAAAGCCTCGAAGCAACCTATTCCGCGCTACGCCTACTTTCCCTTCGGCGGTGGACAGCGTTTATGCGTTGGCAACATTTTCGCACAGGTCGAGGCACGGCTGGTCTTCGCTACACTCGCTCAAAAGTGGCGTTTCACGCTTGCACCCGACGATAAGCTGGAACTCGTGCCATCTATTACGATGCGTCCTAAGCAGGGGATTCATTTGATCGCGCATAGAAGGACTTAAAGTAATGAGAAGCGGATTCCATTCGCAGAAGTTTAACTGCTCTGTAAGCTATCAGGGGACTCTTCTGAGCGATCTTATTGATTCCAAGAATTACGGTTGCCGAAACAACGACTTTCACGAATATTTGCATTCCCTATTCCTCTCTCATCGTTTCCAGTGCTTGAGCTAGCAGTGTCATACCTTGAGTAACCTGCTCACGCTCCTGTGGAGGTAAAGCTGTTAGGCATTTGACTAACTTTTCTAGTGCTAACCCTACGTTTTCTTGCAAAAGAGGAGGAACATTTATCAGGAATTAACGCGACGAGTGCTTCCGTCTAATCCATAGAGCAGAAGCGCGACGATCTGCTCAGCCGAGTGATCATCCAAGGGACGATCAGTGGCTTGTGAACGAGCCAGCAGTGGTCCTATCGCCGCTTCCACGAGAAACTCAGCATCAACCACCTCGGAAAGCTCTCCGCGTGCTTTAGCTCTCTGGACAATCGTATCGGCTCTGCTCAGGCGATCACTCCAATAGGCACGTCGCACATCCTCTAATTCTGGCTGGTTGTTGTGACCCACGACAATCTGAGAGAGGACTTGTCCTAATGGCGTCTGAATGCGTGTAATGATTCCACGTAGCAGTTCAAGCAGGTCACCCTGAAGACTTCCTGTATCTGGTGTAGGTGTTTCTAAAGCACTATAGTCCTGCAACGCTTCCGCGACAATTGCTGCCTTGGTTCCCCAGCGGCGAAACAGGGAGGCTTCATTCACACCCGCTCGCGCGGCAATGTCTTTTGTAGTCATCCCTTCATAGCCACGCTCTCGTAACAGATCGAGTGTAGCGGCAAGCACTGCCTGCCGAACGCGTGCGCTTCGCCCTCCAAGGCGTCTCTTGGGTTCTGCTGCTCTCTGCTGCTCTTTCTCAGATGAGACGGGAAGATACTTCTTCATAGCTACAATATAGCAGAGAGTAGAGATAAAAGCAAATGGCACTTGCTTTTATCTCTACTCTCTGCTATACTTTTACTAAAGCAAGTTCCACTTTCTTTAATAAAGTCGTGTATACATGCTTGCTCAAGATGAGTTGAATAACATAGCTTAGAAAGAAAATAGAGAATGAACACATACGTACTCGTTCATGGAGCATGGCACGGTCAATGGTGCTGGGACAAAGTCGCGCCCTTGCTTCGACAAGACGGACATCAAGTGGTGACGTTTGATCTTCCTGCACATGGACAGGACACAACACCTCTCTCTGAAGTCACTCTCGACCTCTATGTACAACGTACTCACGAGGTGCTGGCGGCACAAGCGGAACCTGTGATCCTGGTAGGACATAGCTCAGGCGGAACCGTTATCTCTGAGGTAGCCGAACGCTATCCGATGAAGATTGAGAAGCTAGTGTACCTCACGGCATACCTCTTACGCGATGGTGAAACTATTAGCCAAAACAATCAAGCCCACAACAAGGATTCGCTTCTCGCCCCTAATGTTCTTGTCGATGAGTCAAGAACATCTTTGACGGTGCGTCCAGACAAACTGAAAGAGATTTTTTACGGGGACTGCTCCGATGAAGACATCGAGCGAGCAAAAATGCTCCTCGTACCTGAGTCCCTCGCATCTCTTGGTACATCCATTCACGTCACAGCAGAGAACTTCGGTCGGATACCCAAAGTATATATCCAATGCCTTCAAGATAGAGCGAACACGTTACCTTGTCAAAGACAGATGTATACTGCCACTCCGTGCCAAAAAGTCCTGACGCTACACACGAGCCACTCTCCGTTCTTTTCAGCTCCCGATGTACTCTCGGAACTCCTGGTTTCAGTATAAAAAACGTAAAGAATAGTATGGCAATAGAGAAGAGGGAGAGCAATCTTCTTCTCTCCCTCGAAGGGTGCGATAGGAAAGACTTTTAGAAGTCCAATGCCTACACTTCCTCAATTAATAATGGCAACTTTCCCTTCAAATCTGCTCATATCATATACTCCAACCTATCTTTCTAGGTGTTCACAAATCATGGAAGCCACCTGTCTTAACTGCTTTCTCCGCTCGATTTTTGTTCATTCTGTCTCTGTAGACGCGGAAGAGCAATCCAGAAACAGACAATGGCGAGGAGAATAATGAACGAAGCTAAGACATATACTTGAAAATGTCCCCATGCGGTGTACACGAAACCGCCAATAAGCGGTCCGACAATCCATCCAAGCGATTGCAACGATTGCATCGCTCCACTCACACGACCTTGTTCGCGCTGTCCCACCATGCCAGAGACGAGACCTCGTAGCGCGTTTTCGACAAGGCTCCCCGAACTTGCAAAGAGGACGATTCCGCCAATCAGTAAAAGTGGGATGGCGAGAAACGCAATAGAACCGAGCACAAGGTAGCTGATGCCGACCAGCACTAGGGCAATGAGACCAAGCCGGATGTTTCCCAGCTTGGTGAGAAACCAACCAACCAGCACACCCTGCACGAGAATGTCTACACCGCCAAGTACAGTGATCACGAGACCGACCTGCGTGGCATTGAAGCCCAGACTGTCCTTCGCCAAGACCGCGATTGTTGTCTGCAACATGCCCACTGGGAATGCATAGAAGAACCACGCCAGCAACAACCAGCGCACGTTGATCCAATGAAACGCGGATGCCAGTTGTTTCAAGGGATTGAGTTCGCTCAGCGTAATCGAGGGAATGCGTTGCTCTTTGTCCAAACTCTCTGGCAGCAAGAAGTACCCGAAGACGAGTGTCAGCAACAGAAGGCCAGCAGCAGCAAGAAAGGGAGCGCGATAGTTGATCGTTGCCAGCAGTCCACCAAAAGCGGGACCAATGAGAGTACCAACACTTGCCGCAGCACCCAGCCTACCGAAGTACTTGCCGCGATCCTGTGGCTCCGTGATATCAGCGACATAGCCAAACAAGACGCTGATGTTGCCACCAGTCAAGCCATCGATAATGCGTCCGAGGAAGAGTATCCAGAGCGCACCGCCAAGACCCAGGATGAGATAGCCCAGCACGGAACCAAGCAGACAGAGAAAGAGAATGCGGCGTCGTCCAAAACGGTCGCTTAGGACGCCCAAAGCGGGTGCGGCGATCAACTGGCAAATCCCGTAGGTGGCGGTGAGCCATCCCACGATGATGGCGAGATTGTTTGGATGGGCGAGGTACTGTAACGTGAGAAATGGAACAATAGGGACAATAATGGTGATCCCTATCGTATTCAAAAACGCGATCACGAGAAGAAGCACGAACGACGTGCGTCGTACCGATATGTTCATGGAGGTGTTCTACCTTTTCAAAAAAATTCTATCCTACTCCTTCACACATGGAGAAGTAGCATGAACCTTTTCAAACAAGTTCGAGCTTTTTCGCGCGGTAGATACGCTGCACACCTGTTTACGAACCGTATTCACGGAGAAGAGAAAATGGTTTGTACCCGAAAAGAATGGGCAATGGGAGAGCTTATCTCTAGTCTCTCTCCTCGCCGTACGCCGCATGCGGCGCGAACAAAATCGTATGATGAGCAAGAACGTTGACAACGAACATTCGTTGAGAGGTTATCAACGCTTCACCCTTGCTTCATCGTTATATTTGCTGTGATATACTGCTGTGTGCTTTTTGAAAAGATGTGTTCACTTTATCACAGCGCGTTTCTGTCTGTCAAGCATCGTTTCCTCCGAGGCTATTTCACAAATTGTAGGAGCCAACTTGCACCTAGACATACAAACCCGCCAAGGAGAAGCGCAATCCATAAAGGTAGTTGTAACTTGAGTCCAAGAAGTGCGGCTACAAGGTAGGATGCTGTTGGCAATAATCCCCACAAAACTCCTCGTAGGAAACTACTGATCTCTTGTGTATTTCGGTGATCGAGCAACAGCCAGAGAACAGAGAGTAATGAGACGAAAGGCAAAGCAGCAATTTTTCCACCTATCAGGGGACTCTTCTGAGCAATTTTATTGATTCCAAGAATCACGCCAGCCGAGACTACGGCTTTTATAAATATTTGCATCATCTATTCGTCTTTCATTGTTTCTAGTGCTTGAGCCAGGAGTGTCATGCCTTGAGTAATCTGCTCGCGCTGATGAGGCAGCAAGGCTGTCAAGCCTTTGACCAACTTTTCAAGTGCTAAGCCTGTATTTTCCTCCAAAATCTGGTTTCCAAACTCTGTTAATTGGGCATGCACCACTCGTTCATCACTTTGCGAACGCTTGCGGACGATGAGGTCTTTATCTGCTAAGCGACGCACGATTTCCGAAGCTGTGTTATGAGCGCACGCCAAATACGTCGCCACATCTTCTATCCGCGCAGTTGGATGTCTACTAAGAAATTGCAGTGCTCGTACTGCTTGGTGACTTAGGATAAGTGAATAGTGAGGATGAGCATAATAATAAATGTCGGCAAAGCATTGAGAAATGTTTTTTGCATCTTGTTGTGGCAAGGACATATCTTTTTCTCTCCTTTTTAATATAACCGTCTTTTAAGACGATTATATCGTTGTTGACGACATGTGTCAAGCCCCAAAAGTCGGACTATTAACGGGAAACTTGGGATAAAAGGATAAGCTTATAAAGATTAGTTATGGCCTATTTACAAAGAACAGCGCGGCAATGGGTCTGCATTGCCGCGCTGTTCTTTGACCGTAAAACTATCTTACACGCTCAACATACTTGCCTGTACGCGTATCCACACGCACTTTATCACCAGGGTTGATGAAGAGGGGAACGTTAACCACTGCGCCCGTCTCTAGCGTTGCGGGTTTGGTAACGTTGTTCGCAGTATCGCCGCGTACTCCTGGCTCTGCGCTTTCGACGCGAAGTTCGAGGAAGTTTGGTAGTTCGACTGAGATAATGCGATCATCATCGACGAGCATCTCTACCTCGTCCTGCTCTTTGAGAAACTTGATGGCGTCACCCAGCATTTCTTTTGCAATAGGTTGCTGATCGTAGGTCTCTGTATTCATGAAGACGTAATCGTCGCCGTCAACATAGAGGAATTGCCAGTTCTGATGCTCGACGCGTACAGCATCAACCTCTTCGCCTGCACGGAAACGTTGCTCCAGCACGCCTCCATTCTTCAAGTTCTTCATACGCACTTGCACAAATGCACGCCAATTTCCTGGGTTTCTATGGTGAAATTCAGTGATAGTATACAAGTCATTATTATAACGGATTACCATGCCGTTATAAAAATCTGCGGTTGTCGTGGTAGCCAAGGGAGTAGGCTCCTTTCATTTGTCTGAATGTTTTCTATACACTATAACACGCTGGCTCTAATAACAATTTCGTGTGTGACTCGCCGCCTGCGGCGGCATCTCTAGTAGTACATGGTCAATCTTCAATATCACTTGTCGCCTACGGCGACAAGTGATATTGAAGATTGACCATGTACTAGGTGGTGGGTTCGGCGACGAAGATGCTCGCTGGCTGCCCTAGCACGACGATGACGACCTTTTTGGTAACGTGCCAACCAGCATCGCGGAGGGCTGTCTCCCACACACGATCATCGCTGGTGAGCGTGACCGACAGACCATCTGAAGTAATGACACGTTTGAACTCTTGTGCAAGGGCAGCGTAGAGACTGACATTCTCTTCGCGGCTACTCATCTGTTTGCCGAAAGGCAGGTTGGTGAGAATACGTGAGACGCTGGCATCGTCGAGAGGCAACGAGCGGGCATCCCACGTTGACCATGTAGCCTTAACGTGGGCGGAGCGTCCGTTACGAGTCGCCATCGCTACTGCCTCCTCGCGAATATCACCTCCGCTCAAGTTCGCGTATGGAGCAAGCAAGGCACGTTCGATAAGTACTGTACCGGCTCCACAGAGAGGATCGAGTACGTTATCTTCGGGCGTAGGTCGTGATAGCCAGCCCATTGCAGCGGCGACGGTTGGGCGCAATGAAGCCGGAAGGTGTTCGCGCTTATAGGTGCGGTGTCGCATTGAGGCATCGCTTACGCGCAGCCCGACCAGAGCTTCGCTACCTCCTACCCAGAGCCAGAACTCGATATCGGCCTCATCCTCGACGAGACGCATACCACGCGGCATGACACGCCGTAGTCCATCGCTCACTGCCTGTCCTGCATCAGAGCGCCGAAAATCGTGTGTGCCCACCATCTGACTCACCACACGCCATGTTCGAGGCTGTATCGCTTTATGGGCACGTCTCCATACCGAAAGCGTCGCGTTCAAGTCTTCAACATGCGACATGGCACTATGAAAGACGCGAACGGCATCGCGTCCGCGTCCTAAGCCAGTGATGTGTGCAAGAGTAATGAAAACGTCCTCGACGGTTCGCAGTTCTAATAAATTTCCGGTAGGTGTACCGGTGCGGAAAAGAGTGATTCCACGCGCGAACTTCACCAGTTCAGCATCTGGCATCTTCGCGCGAATTTCGCTGAACGCCAGTGTTTCCAGTCCTGGCATCGTCATCGCGTAAAAAGAACGTAACATCCCTACTACTTCTCTCAGCCCTCATTTCTTGCAGAGAGCGAGATAACATGAATAAATGTGTGCTAGCATACCAGCACACACAAAACAACGCTATAAATTACGGCTACTAGTGTATCACGTTCTTCCAAATCTGGCGAGTGTTATTGTCATGTTAGTTTATGCCAGCATCTTCGAGAGTGTCTCAGTAGCCTCAGGAAACTTTGCTAGGCGTTTCTTTTTCAGGTTCTCGCGCAAAATCCAGAGGATATCGGCGTCGTTCCAGGTCGCGCACTCACGCATTAACGCAAAGCCCTGTTCAGGGAGCGCAACCGTTACAACGCTTAGTGTGTAACCTAACGTGCGTCGTAGCGTGCGTAAATCCTCTGTTTTGCGATCAGGTTTAGGAGCTTTGCGGAGACGGTTCAGCACGATTCTTTGCAAATTCAGTGCTGGCTCCAATAAATCTTGATTATAGAGCAAAGGTGGCTCCGCAATCGAGGCTATAGCGGCTCTCTGTTGCAGATAGTTACCAGTCATGGCAAGCTGAGTGAGTCGAAGCAGTGTCTCGTGTGGCGATGCCTTGAGCATATGCTGAAACGCGATTGCAACGCCTTCACGTACACGCCACTGATTGCTACTCGCATAATGCTCAAGCATCTCGAAGCTCTCGTTGCGCCAAGGCGTATAAACGGCGGCACAGGTGCCAAAAGCGATAATACCACAGAGCATGACAAACTCTTCTGGCGTATTGCCAGCAACTTTCTTCCGATCACCATTAGCGAAGCGATCAATAAGCTTCCATACATTCTCAGGATACTTGGGAACCGAGGAAGCGAAGAGCTGACCTACATCGTCTGCGAGTTCCAGGTTTGCACGTGGCCCTGGCAAACGACTGTGATCACGCAAATAGAACTCTAAGGGGCGCGAATTGCCCGTCAAAGCTCTTTCGACCAGGGAGGGGAGAGTATCATGCACGTCAACACGTCCTTGCCTGAAATACTAGTGAGAAAATAACTACAAAAAGACTGCCGGAAACACAAAGTTGTCTCTCGGTAACGGATATTATTTTATCACACCATAGTCCGTGATGATTCGTTGCTTACCGAAAAAAGGTGGCAAAGGCGCGAGACTCGTGCCTTTGCCACCATAGCTCCTATTGAGCTTGCAAACTGATTTTAGAGTTTTCCAACGATTTTGAGACGACTTCCATCTGTACTGCTACAGAATGGAAATCGTGTAGCTCTAGTTTGTATTATCCATACCCTGAATAACTTCGTAGAGGAACCACTTACGTCGCTCGGCCTCGTCGATAGTGACCTCTAACAGCGAAGCAGTTGCAACATCACGATTATCCTCGCACACTTTGTGTGCTTCACGCTGTGTTTTTGCGAGAATCCCGTTATCCTCCATTAACTGCCTCATCATCTCGCCCGGAGCTACGAAATCCTCATTAGAGTCCTGGACATTCTGAAGTTGCGCTATGTGCGAAATGGAGCGAATAGTTGTGCCACCGACGCGGCGCACACGCTCTGCGAGGATGTCAATTGCCTCGAAAATCTGATCCGCATGCTCATCTAAGAGCAGATGATAATCGCGGAAATGTGACCCCGACATATGCCAGTGGAAGTTTTTGGTTTTGACATAGAGCGCAAAGAGGTCGGCAACGAGCGGATTGAGTGCTTCAGTTATTGCCTGAGATTCTTGTGGCGTCAAGTCGGTTACAGTTGCCAGTTTCTGTGGAGAAGGAAATGATTTAATCTGTGCGTTCCCCGATGTTTTTGATGTAGTGGTCATGAGCGTTTCTCCTATGGAAAAGAACTAAAGCTTGGCTACAATCTCTGTCATCCTAGCATGTGCTTTGACGCAAGTGCCACAATCTCTGCAAAAGAAAGCCTCACGTCCGTAATTTACTAAAGGCCAGCAAGCCTATAATTTGCT
Source organism: uncultured Ktedonobacteraceae bacterium (assembly GCA_964250365.1). Classification (GTDB taxonomy): domain Bacteria; phylum Chloroflexota; class Ktedonobacteria; order Ktedonobacterales; family Ktedonobacteraceae; genus JBBQVS01. The sequence goes on along the minus strand of CAXUGH010000024.1, from coordinate 7,359 downwards.
ACAAAGCATGTCGTTACTGTGTTTATCCCTATAACCTAACACGATAAGACATGTAATAGAGTTTCAGAATTGCTAAGAAACTTGCGATATTTAAGATATGCATAAATTTACGTAGCTCACATTGACGTAAACGTTAATCTTGTGATATACTATCAATATACAGATTAGGAAATAGATTGTACCCAACGATGAGGTATGTACCATGTTTGCAGCTAATTCAGAGCTTCCTGCATCTGCCCAAGAGGAACAGTCGCAAGAAGAGCAATTCTTCTATACTATCGAGCAGGTTGCGACTCGTACAGGTATGACGAAGCGCACACTCCGCTACTATGAAGAGGTGGGGCTGCTGCCACCTACGGGACGAACTGAGGGCAACTACCGACGCTATAGCGACGAGGATATTCAACGCTTGGAACGTATCAAAGAACTGCGCGATCTCCTGGGCTTCTCGCTGACTGACATTCGTGAGTTACTTAGTGCGGAAGAGCAGCGCGATCAAATTAAAATTGCCTATCAGCAGGAGACGGAAAAACTTGCCAAGATAGCGCAACTTGACCGTGCCGACGAACTGATACACGGTCAACTTCTGCTTATCAATGAAAAAATTACCGCATTAGAGCAGATGCGAAGGTCGCTTCATGTCAAGTTAGAACGTCATACGGCTAAACGCGCTGAACTACAAAAACAAGAACAATAACTATATTCAATTTTTCTCTATACATTCAAACTATCTACTAGAACGGACATTCTTATTCTATGAAAACAGTTTCCGCGGAATCATCCGCATTAACAACTAAACATCCAGGTGGATTTGTTCGCACCTTTTCAGCCTTGCGCCATCGCAATTTTCGCCTCTTCTGGCTGGGCCAACTGGTCTCGCTTATTGGTACGTGGATGCAGACGACGGGTCAGGCGTGGCTCGTGCTGCAACTCACACATAGCGCGTGGTGGTTGGGACTTGTCGGAGCTTTACAATTTTTACCAGTAATGGTACTTGCCTTATTCGGTGGCGTCATTGCGGACAAATTTCCTAAACGAAAACTTCTGCTTTTTACGCAATCATTCGCGTTAGTACAGGCCACTATACTCTGGTTACTCGTGTTTACAGGCAGCGTGCAGCTCTGGCACATTCTCGTGCTGGCGTTGATGCTCGGCCTTACCAATGCACTCGATATGCCAACACGTCAGGCGTTTGTTATGGAGATGGTGGGACGTGAAGACCTACCCAACGCCGTTGCACTCAACTCGTCGCTCTTCAATATGGCGCGTATTCTTGGCCCTGGTCTCGGTGGTTTGCTCATCGCTTGGCTTGGCGTCACGCCACTGTTTCTATTGAACGCGATTAGCTTTATTCCCGTTATCATTGGTTTAGCTATGATTGACGTGAGTAAGTTGCATACACACGTTGCGCCAGTCAAAGCACCGAAACAAAACACATTAGAGAGTGTGCGTGAAGGTTTGTCTTATATTATGAAGACGCCTTCGGTCTTGCTCATCATTGCTGTGATTGGAGCGGTCTCGCTGTTCGGTATCAACTTCAATGTTGTCTTACCATTGTTTGCAACGGATGTACTCCACGCTGGTCCCGTCGGCTTTGGGTTGATTTCATCTGCCATCGGCTTCGGTGCGTTGGTCTCTGCCCTCTGGCTAGCATGGGGCAACAAAAAACCCAATATTCATTCGATGCTTCTAGGGGCTATGATCTTTTGTGTGCTTGAGGCGGCATTCGCGCTTTCGCATCTCTACATATTGTCGCTCGTCTTGATTGCGGCTGTTGGCTTCGCGCAAATCACCTTCTCGGCAACGGCGAATACCGCCCTACAGACCGTGACACCCAACCATTTGCGTGGTAGAGTAATGAGTGTATACATGCTGGTTTTTGCGGGAAGCTTGCCACTGGGCAATCTCTTCACTGGCGGTCTCGCGCACCTGTATGGGGCACCCATCTCGCTCTTAGCTGGCGCAGGACTTAGCTTTATCGCCGCTATCATCGGATGGATACTACGTAGTCCAGCGGAGAATAATTTTGCTCAGTCAACAGAAGCTACACAATCAGTCGCAACCGGAGACTAACGGCTATACATGGCGAATAGCTCCGCTGGTAATCGCCGACCAACAGCAGCATATCGAGCAGAGCGAGGCATTTTTCACCCAACCAGATGAACAAGCTGCTTCGCTTTACTGGTCGCTTGCAGAGCCAACGGGTCTCGTACTCGGCTTTTCACAGAAACATGAAGTACTGAACTCGATGGCTCTACACGAATTACGGATACCAATTTATCATAGACGTGCTGGTGGGACTGCTGTTCTGGTTGGGTCACATTTGTTGAGCCTGGATGTTTTTTTGCCAACAGGTCATCCACGAATCTTAGCCGACGTGGTAGAATCATATCGTTGGTTCGGCGAGGCGTGGGTTGAGGCACTACACTTGCTTGGTGTGCAGACGCGCATTGTTCCTATCACAGAGGCACACGCACAACGCGCTTTGCTTAAACAACCAGAGACGCAAGCATACGAGCGATTGATGCATCGAGCCTGCTATGGCACGCTCTCACCTTACGAAGTGGTTGCGGGGCAGCGCAAAGTTGTCGGTCTGGACATGATTAGACGACGTACTGGCACTCTATTACAGGCTGGTGTCCTTCTACAATGGGATACTACACAGTTGGCCTACCTGCTTGGTCACACAGAGGAAGAGCAATTCCTGTTACGCGAAGGCTTGCTTCAACGTGCCGTAGGACTAGATACGCTTGCGGGAAGATGTGTCACAGCCAACGAGGTACGGGAAGCTTTTGAGCATGTGCTACTGTTATCATGATCAAACACAATTTCGTAGGGACTAGATTTATCGCGTCCGAGGGCGCAATTCATTGCGCGAAATCATGACGAACCCTGTCCACAAGCGGTATCAAATCGATCTCGCGTGATAAATCACACGGACGGACGCGATAAATCTGGTACCTACGAAAGATAGAGAGACACTATAAAGAGAGGTTATTTCATGGGAGATAGAACAGCACCAGGAGCGGTGCCAGTAATTACAACACCTGATTATGAGGCAATGGTTATCGGTGCCCATCCAGATGATGATGATTTTGGTGCGGGTGCCACCAGTGCGCTACTGGCGAAGCAAGGGAAGAAGGTTGTCTGGGTTATCATGACCGATGGCACCGAGGGGAGCGAAGTTCCTAGCATGGTCGATACCGAACTCATGATTACGCGTGAGCATGAGCAACGCGCTGCTGCCGAGACGGTTGGCGTGCAAGCAGTCGAGTTTTTGCGCTTTCCCGATGGGCACCTGCAAAATAACGATGAGACGCGTAAACAGGTTGTGCGCTTAATTCGCCAATATCGCCCACGTATCGTCATCACGCACGATCCGACACAGCAAGTCTACGCACCCGATCCAGATGAGAAGCCGAATGATACAGGTTTCCTCAATCACACCGATCATCGTACAACGGGAAATATTGTACTCGATGCGTTGTATCCGTTCATCGGCAATCCACGCTCGTTCCGTGAACTACTGGCACAGGGTCTCCAGCCATTCAAGGTACACGAACTATACATGTTCTTCTCGGCGGGCGTCAACACCTACATTGACGTGACCGAGACCATCGACTTGAAGGGCGAAGGCTTGCTCCGTCACGCCACACAGTTCTCGCCTGATTCCGAAATTCCCAGCCGTATCAAAGAGCGTGCGGCAGAGACAGCGAAAGAGGCCAAAGAGAAAAAGGGTCTTGATATGCAGTATGCCGAGTCGTTCCGCCGCATCAAGCTCTACATTCCAGAAGAGCAAAAGGCCGAGGGAGAAGCCCCTGGCGTCGAGGAAAAGGTAAAGACTTCGTAAACACTATACACAACAAAAACAGGAGAACGACGTATCGTTCTCCTGTTTTTGTTGTGTATAGTGTTTACGAATTAGGGGTTGCGACAACGGCGAAGCCAACCCAGTATTTCAAGAATGTTTTGCGATCCATTGCTCGCATGTTGAGCCGCGACGAGTCCGCAAGGTACACGTAATTCTTGTTGACACCAATAACCACTAGTAAGTGTCCACCCATCGGTACGGGGAAAGTTGAAGTTTGTTCATCCTCCCCAAACCCTCGAAAATCGACGATAGAGAAGCTTTTGACCTCTCCGATAGTCCATTTGTCCTGATTCCTATTCCGAGTTTCTGTTCCAATCATGGACGGCCCTAGGCTATGTTGCATTTATCCTACTTTGTATTTAGAAATGTTTTTTTATCTAATGTTATGTAATAGCTTGACTTTTACCAAAAAGTTGGGCATACTTTCATAGGTGATAGAAACGTGACGCTCATTGATCGTCAAATAGAACCCATATGTAAGCTACATATTACTTCTACTCTTTCTACACCATTTCCCGTTTTTGTTTAGAGCGTCAAGACAGACAGTAATGCTTTTATTTAAGTGAGAGGTGTGTCTTTTTATACAAGAAAGGAGTACCGAAATATACCTCTTATGAGTTGAAACTGTGGAGTTGTAAGTGCCTATTTGTCAAAAAATAGTATGATGCCTTGGTAAGAATTGGACCTCGAAACAGAACATCATATGCGATTGTTACCGCATGCTTAGTATAGCATGCGTGTGAACTTCCCGTGAACAGAAAGAAGGATGTCTCATGCAAAAGTACCTGCGTTCTAATGTGTTATCCATAACGCGAAATGTAACTATTGTAGTTTTTATCGCTTTGCTTGCGCTCTTAGTAGGATCAACAATCGCACCTTCAACAGTTCATGCTTCAGGCCCTAATCCTCCTCATCGAGTGAGGCCCAACAGTACTTGTAAAACTAATGGAAAAGCTTTGCTGACAAGTGCTGTTAGTGGGAGTGGTAAAACCGTAGGTCATGTCTCCCTTTGGTGGTCTCAAACCTGTGGGACAAACTGGACTGTCTTCACTCCATCACCTCCTCCTGATGGGGCATTCTATGGTCATGAAGATGTGTATCTCTATAGTCAAGGTGGAGGATCACTACACACAGGTTGCTACGGAGCAAATGGGAATGGAAATGGTCAGAATGGTGTGATATGTCAGACTGATTCATTGTACCTTGGAAATATCGCTGCACAGTCAGTCGCAACAGCGGCTATGTCAGCATATCCGTCACCTGACTATAGCACTTATGGGAAAGTAAGTCAATACTAGGATCCAGCGATAGTTAGGTAGCTAGTACTCGCCTGTTCTAATCCTTTCAACATCAGTACTTAGTGAGTAGATATCAAGTGTGGGAATTAGAGCAATTGCTTTAGTAGTTGTATTGTACTTCATGGAAGTATCCTTACTATATGTTTCCATTCGTATAAGGGTGGTCATTATATAGTAAGGATATTTTCTTTTCTATTTCTGCTCCTTAATCGCTTTATTATCAAACTTTGAATGATGTAATTTGAGTATTGTAGATTGGTAAAGAGGATAATATGGATGATTATATCAAAAGGGAGAAACAGCAAGAAATACTGATATATGACCGTTTTTACATGGTTTACTCTAAAAATATTATGGCGTAGGTGTCGCTACAACCGCGAATCCAACCCAATATTTCAAAAACGTTTTACGATCCATTGCTCGCATGTTCAATCGGGATGAGTCTGCAAGATACACGTAGTCTTTGTTTCCACCAATTACGACAAGCAGATGACCACCTGTCCATCTATCGGGTGGGAAATTGATAATCACAGGCGTCCCACTATTTGCAACGGCAATAAGATTGTCTACTGAAGGGTGAGCTGGTCGCACTAAAGGATCACTTAACCAATGTGTAGTGAAGTGAAATTGTGCAAGTGTTTTGTCGAGACCGTAGGTGTAGAGTAAACCTGCATCAGGAGTTATCTCCCCAACACCTATCTCAGCTTTAAGGATGTCAGTTACACGGTAATTGTGACCGTAAGAATTGATGACTTCAGTCATGGAGGCGGCGGAACATGCGGAAGGCCACCATGTATTGTAATCTTGCATAGAGGCGTATTGCGCTGGATCAACTTGACTGATACGCACCAATGCCTTCGACGCACCAGTAAATACTTGCGTGGGTTTCGAGTTACTCCGGCTTGTTGTTTGGCTCAAGCTAGTATTCGAGGCATCAGGCATCAGTGCGAGCAGGGCAGGAGTAGGAAGAACAGTACGTAAGAGGTAGAAGCCAAAAACAAATAGGGCAATCAATATAAGTGTTACGCCTAGCCAGGGTGTCTCTCTTCGTTTCTTCTGTCGCTCGAAAAGCTGACTGATGTTCAGCGAGGCAAGAATATTCGACCACATGCGCTGTTCCACAACAGCTTGAGAACGGCGCGAGTTCATGCGCCTCCCCTCGCCTACAGAAGCGGAGTTAGAGCGATTACGGCGTACATTTGAGCGACGTGCATCCGCTTGTTCAGCATAAAAAATGTCACCTCTATACGTGGGAGCAGGTCTACGTGGTGAAAGCAATAATCCGGCAACAGTAATGGCAACCGCGAATGCCAGCGCGAGCAGAAGAATAACCATGCGAAAAGGTACTCCTACCTCATGGAATACTACATGAGTAGCCGCCTCCATGCGGAACTGCTGGCGAACTCATATTCAACGTCGTAATGCTCATTATACCATTACTTTTTGGTTCATATCAACAAAAACTAATACGATTTCTCAGACCCACCCAAAAGATAAGTAAATATGGTGATGCTTTTAGGATGAGAAAAACTGTTGTATCATATGGCATATCAAAAAATACAAAAACGCTTAAAGGATATCTCCATGTATACCTATTACATCCTACGAGGAACACATAACGAGCTGCCTGTGGAGCTTGATGGCGAGATTGACGAGACACTCTTCCCCAACATCGATCTCGGCGATGGTCCTCTGCTGATTACTCAGATAGTCGAGAAGGTGCAAAATGAGGGCGAGGTTGGCGCATGGGAAGAATGTGATTTGACTGATGATTTCTTCAATCGTGAGGACAACTATATCAATTTTAATGGACGTTGGATGCGCCGTTCTGATGCGCCCTGGCGCAAGGATAGGAATAACTAGATATGCTCTTTCCCTATTCTGTAATGTCAATTTCATTATTGATGCATCGACTAACGAACATGGGGGAACGGCCATTGCTTCGCTCGTCCGAGGGCGTGATAAATCAGGCCCCTACGTTTCCTTGGTACCTAGCGGATGCATCAATTATTCTGAAAGGCTATAAGAAGCGATGCCGGTACTTGCTGGATGGTTGACAGGTGAGCAGGTTCTAACAGAGACGATTGAGCAGACGTTAGGGGCGATGGAAACAGTTCTCGCTCTCAATGGCGGCACACCTGCACGTATTGTGCAGCCTGGAATGGGGCTTGTCACCTTCTCTGATGCCAC
>CAXUGH010000023.1:25558-29699 GCA_964250365.1 uncultured Ktedonobacteraceae bacterium | reverse complement strand
GAGACCATTGACGATTCTGAAATTCTCCGGTATATTTTACAATAACTCTGTTTTAGAACACACATTTGTAGAGCGACGCATGGCGAGCGGTCTATAGCTCAGTTTGTACGCACTACCATAAAAAAGAAATAGGAAGCAATGTACATGGTTACATATGATTTGAGCGAGATTTATTTTAGCTCGCCCGCCTCCTTTTTGGCGTTCAGGGCGGTTGGGCAACGCTTAGTGTATTGTACGACCGCTCGCAAAGCGATGTCAGAGAAATGGATGGATTTCTGGGCATCCAATTTTTTTGAGCTGCTACTCGTACATAATGGTGCCGAAGTTCCTTATACATGGAAGGCTTATCCGCATCGCCTCGATGTGACTGCACAAAATGGGGGGACAGTTACGTTTGCTTTTGCCGATGCACAAACAATGCTCTTCGAGGCTCATGGCGTCGATATACATTTCTCTCCACTGAAACCGTATAAGACACAGTACAAAATGCTCTCCGGCGAGCTTTGCCTAGTTGATCAGGGTACACAATATATTCATCAGTTTGTTGCTGATGAGCAGAGCATGCTTACAAGTCCTAGCGTGGGAGTCATCGAATACTCTGGTGAGCCATCGGGAGCCTTTCGATATATTCGCTTTGAGGAGTTCTGGCATTATTCCCCTATGGACGTTGAGCAGGCCGCACAACGATTTGCAAATCAGTTTGAATGCTGGCGACAAGCAATGCCACCTGTTCCAGCACGCTATCAGAATACAGCAGAGCAAGCACTGCTCTTACTTTGGAGTTGCGAGGTGCCAATTGATGGCTATATCACGCGGCGTGCGATTTTTTCGAGTAAAGCGTCGATGAATGCTATCTGGACGTGGGACAATTGTTTTCACGCGCTCGCTCTTGCACCGGTGGATGCCGACCTCGCATGGCAACAACTACTCCTGGCATTTGACCATCAGATGCAGGATGGTGTACTTCCCGATACTATTTCCGATAAAGGCGTAGTTTACGGTCATACGAAGCCGCCCATCTACGGCTGGACGATTCGCAAACTCATTGAGCTACTGGGTATCGAAGCATCACGTCCATATGTAACACAGCTCTATGAGCCACTGAGCCGCTTGACGCAATGGTGGTACACTCTGCGTGCCGGTCCACACAACCTACCTCTATACTACGATGGAAATGACTCCGGTTGGGATAATGCAACGGTCTTCGATTCAGGTTTTCCCATCGAAGGCGTCGATCTGGCAGCCTACCTGATTTTGCAGATGGAAACGCTGGCTGATATGGCGACGATCCTGGAGCAACCCGAAGATGCACAGCGTTGGCAGAATCGCGCACAAGAACAGCTACAGAACTTGCTGCACTACGCGGTGGTTGATAACCACTTTGTCTCTTATGCGCTAGGTATTCCTACAAGAGAGCATGTGTATTCGCTGCAACTGTATATGCCTATTATGCTGGGTAAGCGTTTACCATCAGACATTATTCACGCTTTGACAGCAGACCTTGCAGACGGCGGTCCTTTTTTAACCGAGCATGGCCTCGCCAGCGAGTCATTTCGTAGCCCTAAGTACGAGGCCGATGGTTACTGGCGCGGACCTATCTGGGCACCCTCCACCTACCAGATTGTTGATGGGCTTGAAGCTTCAGGTGAGATTGCTCTGGCGCGCCAGATTGCACAACGCTACTGCGATATGATTGTTCAGTCGCCTGGTTTTTATGAGAATTACGATGCTCTCACGGGTCAAGGGCTTCGCTGCCCCGGTGTCTGCTGGACGGCTGCTGTCTTCTTGCTGCTCGCGCAATGGCTCGAACAACATCATGAATAACAGAAATACAGTGAATCATTGGGAACCAGGGCGTTCCCCTTGCGGGCGCCCTGGTCTCTCTGGTTTAGAGCAAGAAAAGATAACGGCAATCTCAACACTACAAAGACACGCTATAGAACACGTATAAATAAATGCATTAACCCTTAAAATATCCGTATCTCAACTTTATAAGTCGTAAATAACGTGTAGTTTAGAAGAAACCTTGACATTTCTGAGATTTTTCTGTATACTTTATGAAAGTTCTGTTTTAGAACAAAGCCTTGTAGAAAAGAAAGATAGTTCCAAAATCTTTCATCTCTACCCATATTGACTGCCCAAGAAGGGAGTGATGTATGGACGATCTATTTGTTTTCTCTTCGTGAATCCTCTCCTGAATAACTCCATTTTCAGGTAATACTACTTCATCTGGAATACGTCGGTACAATGCTGTATCTGGCGCGTAGACACAAGAAAGGAGATACTCCAAACTCGTCTAAATTCTCCATCGTTTTCGTAGTAAGAAAACAGTAAGTCATTCATTGCAGACAGTCTGAACAGAGTTCGTTGAATGTCTGGATGACAAGTAGTAAAGCAAAGATGCGCTCTGCCTTCGTAATGGTGCAAGGCAGAAAGGATGAAATTCATGATGTACGACACACGGTCATCAGCACGTACACACGACTGGTCTTCATGGTTGAAGAAACGGTCTCGTTTGTTTCGCACGTTTAGTGTCATCAGCTTCGTTTTAGTCTTCTCCGTTTTCTTTATGCCTTTGGTGGCAAGGGCAGACAGTATTACACAAACTGCTGTAAATGCGACTATCCCATTCAGTAAGTACTTTGTACAAAACAATGAGTGGGGCAATCAATACAACGGCTGGGGCACCGGGTACCAAAGCATCACTCACGATACCAATAATGATAGCACAGGTGCTTGGTCCACTTCATTTAACTGGTCAAATGTTCTCTCGGACGATGCGTACCACATCAAGGGGTGGCCTAGCCTCGTTCAAGGCTGGAACTGGGGAGCGCAGTCGAATAACAGTGGCCTTCCCATCCAAATTTGGAACAACAACACTATTACGTCAACCTGGCACTTTAGCATGAATGGCGGCAGCTATTACAGAGCAGACGCTATCTATGATCTCTGGTTGCACGACTCTAGCGACTTGTACAATCCAACTGACGAGGTTATGATTTTCCCCTGGTGGACCGACGAAGACACAGGTGTACATAGCGGTAATTATGTTGGCACAAGCATGGTGGATGGAGTCAATTGGGACCTCTACAAAGGCTTCAATTCTACCTCGGCTCCAAATGGAGGTTGGACGGTGTGGAAGTTTGTACGCTCTAGTACAACAACACAGGTCGATAACCTTCACATCAGCACTTTCCTTAGTTGGTTGGAGTGGGGTCTCCCTTCGGGTCAAAACCTTCCCAATTCACGCCTCTTGAGCAGCATTCAGGCAGGTAGTGAAATCTGGTATGGAAATGGATGGTTCTCAACCGATTATTATTCGGTTGACATCTCGTAAAATCGCAAGCAGGAGAGGATAAAGAGAGGTAGCTCTGGAAGGGCAGATTGTCCTTCCAGAGCTACCTCTCTTTTGAGTTAGAAACTACCTATCTCCATAGGCGTAGCCGTTGCCGCTAAAGCCTACGTAAACACGCTCGGCCTTATTCATGTCACCTGTAACGACATTAACCTGATCGTAGATGCCAAGCGGAGCGGCTGAAATCAGCGTCCATGTCGCACCCTCATCGGAAGAGCGATAGATACCAAAAGAGGTACTGCCATTGGCTTCTCCATACATGTAAATGGCGGGATATTTAGAACCCGCAAGAGGTTTGCCAAAGCCAAAGGCGCGAGCTTGCTGCACTGCACTGACTTTCTTCCAAGCAGTTTGCCCTGCATCGGTGGTATACCACAAACCATCCTTGCCAGCACTCGACCACACATTGCTCGCAAAGCCGGGTGCCGCGTGAATCTGACCATAGACATGACAATCGCCATTTTGCTCACAAGCGGGGGAATTGGGAGCCTGCACAAACGTCTTGCCACCATCGGTCGAGCTATAGAAGGTACCGGTGGGCGAGCTACTAGTCGAGAAGGTGATGGCGTAGAAGGCGTTGTTCACCTTATCTGAGGCTAATGCCCGTTTGGAACCCCACCAGAAGAGCCAATGCGTATCTTTAGAGTCGGTGATACCTGTGCTTTGCGTCCATGTCTGTCCGCCATCGGTGGAGTAGTAAGGCGCGTTGCCTTGTCCAAAGTTGCCCGTGCTGGGCAACCACACGAGATTATTGGTGTCGGTCGCGGAAATCGCGATGTTGCCGCC
>CAXUGH010000023.1:0-25548 GCA_964250365.1 uncultured Ktedonobacteraceae bacterium | reverse complement strand
GTTGCTAGGGGTGCTACCAAAGAGCTTCCACGTCTTGCCGCCATCGGTCGAGGTTGCTCCACGTCCCGTTAATGACGGATAATAGTTATTCTTTGCTTGCACGGTCACAACTGTCCCTGGATGACCTCCGCTATAGTCCAGGCTTGTTCCACCCCAGAACGCATTGTCCAGGAGAGGCTGCGAAGGATAGCTCTTGACGTTCCCATGATAAAAGCCCTGTCGGTCATAGATGTCAGAAATTGGTACACCGCCAGGAGGTGCAATGAGGTCGGTAGTTACGGTCTCTTCGATACCTTGCGAGTAGAAGTTCCAATTGACAGTTGAACCAGTGTTATTGGTTGAGTACCACAAGCCGATACCTTCAGGAAACCAGAGCTTGTCCTGGACAAACGGATCAAAGCGAATGTTGGCACTAGAGAGATAGCCACTTTCGTCGGTGTTTGTCACCCAGGGGATGGTGGATGAGGAGACGCTAGTGGTCAGAGTATCCCAACTGCTACCTCCATTGATCGTGCGCCACAGGTTGCCATTTGCCACGCCTGCTGAGGCAACGATAACGCGTTGAGGATTGTGAGGATCGACAGCAACCTCATAATCGCCAGCAGTGGTGGAGGGGGAAATCGTCGTCACCGTCCCAGTCGAGGGAGAGTACTTATCCACCATGCCTGCGCCAGTGGTCCCGTCAAAGCCGACATAGAACGTGCCATCGGAGGCGATATCCGCACTAAACGGAACGAGGGTAGAGCTGATGATGTTACTCCACGTCGAGCCAGCGTCATTGGATACATAGATGCCCGAACCAGCGACGCCAACATAGATGCGATTCGTCTTGCCATTAGTTGTGCCACTATTGGGGTCGAAGACGACGAATTTGTCGCCCGCGGGATCGCCGCTATTGGTGCCGACGGGAACACTACTCGTTGAAATCTGATTCCATGTTTGTGCGCCATCGGTCGTGACCCACAAGCCATCTTTACGTGAACCAAAGTACACAACGTTATCGTTCTTAGGGTCAACGGCGAGCCGCTCACCGCCTTGACGATAGCTAGCATTGCCACCTATGTACCAGCGTTGACCGCTATCAGTAAAGGATTGGCCTTGATTGGTACTCTTGAGAATGCGTCCTGTCTGGTTATTGAGATCGTTCCCAACAGCAAGGTAGAGCGTCTGGGGATTGCTCGCACTAACCGCAAGGCTCTCAACATTATAGTCTTGCTGAGTTGGGTTGGGTACGGCACTCGCCGTAATCAATTGTTGCCACGTATCGTGAGGTCCCAACTTATAGGCACCACCTACATCGGTACGAATATACGTAAGGCCGCGAACGGTGGGGGACAGAGCAATACCTGTGACATAGCCACCTCCGCCAATTTTGAGCTGATGCCATGTGTACTGAGACGAGGTACTGGCGGCCTTCGTCTTTACTGCCAGGAAATTCATAGACGCAAATAGCGTTGCAGCAAGCAATGCTATACTAAGCAGCACAGTCATAACTACTGTACTTCTTCGCACAGAATAATTCAACATTGTATTCTCCCTTTTCTTTTGAAAATAAGAAGGCAGGGAGACCTCAAGGGTCTCCCCTACATCTTCCCCACCGCTACGTGTAGGGGAGACCGCAAGGGTCTCCCTGCACGATACCAAGAGTATTTTGTCAATATTCATAATCACGCCCTCGGACGCGATAAATCTGGTCCCTACGAAACCGCAGAATCAGAGAGTCGCGGGATACGAGAGGACCTCGTCGTAACGGGCAAGCTGTATGTTGCGTTCGCGCACGATTCGCGCTACCTCTGGATCGCGAAGGAGTTGGTAATCGTGCATGCGAGCGTGGGCAAGCTCTCCTGGTTGAGAGTATGACTGCCCTACAACAGCCTGTGTCTCAGGTTCAGCGTAGGCAGGATGAGTAACCATCACATAACTACCCGCCTGTAGCTTGTTAAGCGACGTGAGCAATCCCAACTGGTTGATATCGAAATTTCGCATATTGGCAATGTCTTCGTGCCAGATAAGCCCCTCCTCATAGGCAAGCTGTCGAAAGGCGTCACTTAGACACTTACGATCAGAGTCGGCACTTTCGTAAACCCAACCGACACCCATATGCTCGTCGAGGTAGCGAATATCGAGTTTCAGCGAACGAGCAAGAGCCAGCTGCGCCCTTACTTCACGCATTGCCTCTCCTATGACAACGCCGTGACGAAAGAGGTCCTTAGAGGTAGGAAAAAAGCAACGATCCTTGTCAACCAGCGAAGGCACTACTTCTGGTGGAGAGATCGGCCCCCAGCGCGGAGCAATCCACTCTGATGTGAGAGTGATGTGTAAGCCCAGGCACAAACCTGGAAGATTTCTCACTAAATGGGCGGCATGAAGAAAATTGGGCGCGGGTACCATGAGAGAGGCATTCCGCAATATGCCGTGCTGAAAGGCATCGACGATTGCACGATTTCCTGCCTGAAAGGTACCTAGATCATCACCTCTCGTAATCAAATGGATGCGTTCATGCACAGAGGTCTCTCCTCAATGACGGATATCGTATGACTACGATTTGATGGCACCCGCTATGCCATTGATAAAGTAACGTTGCAACAAAACAAAGACGAGAATAATTGGTGCCAGCGTAATCACCGAGCCAGCAGCTAACGCTGTCCAATCGACGGTGTTTTCACCTATGAATGCGAACATACCCACCGCTAATGTGCGAAGCTCCGGCACAGCGAGTGTGAAGACAAGTGGAATGAAAAAGTTATTCCACGACCCGATAAATGTGAAGAGCGCAATCGTTGCGATCATGGGTCCAGATAGTGGAAGCATTATCATCCAGAAACGCTGATGAAAACTAGCACCATCCACGCGTGCAGCATCTTCAATCTCACTGTCGATGGTTGAAAAGTAGCCCATAAAGAGGAATGTGCTGAAGACAATACCTCCCGCCGTCTCAACGATGACGACAGAGCTTAACGTGTTGAGCAAGCCAATTCGTGTTATCAAGTCGAAAATTGGAATGATGGTATAGCCGTGAGGTAGAAAGAGCGTCAGAGCGATCACGCCAAGCACGAGAGCTTTGCCGGGAAATCGTGTGCGTGCGAGTGCGTACCCCGCCATAGCAGTAACCAAAACAACCAAGCAGACAACACAGGCCGAAATTATCACCGTATTCACAAAATACTGATCAAAGTTTCCTTCGTTCCATGCCCTGGAAAAGTTCTCCCATGCGACCTGTCCTGGCAGAATATTCAAGCCGCGATTGAAAAAGTCCGGCGTGGTCTTGAGCGAACTTCCCACCATCCACAAGAAGGGATACACCCAGCCGAAGCCTATGATCAGGAGAATCAAATGAATTGGGAGCAGCTTCCACTCTCCGCTCGGCTTCTTGCGTCTCACCTGTTTTTCTTGCACATGCTGTGTCGCACCCGAAAGAGTTGATTGCATAAAAAAAGTCTCCTTTCTAGCTTCTCTCGCTATTGCGCTGTCGATTGATGGAGCGGAAGATGAATATTTGTGCAATCGAGAGACCCATCAAAACGACACCGTAGAAGAGCGAGGCTGCAGAGGCAAAGCCGACGTTAGGCTGTAGATTGAGACGGGAATCACCGAAAGCTTGATGATAGATGTAGGTGTTTACCACCTCTGTTGCTCCATACGGTCCGCCATTTGTCATCACCAGCACGAGATCGAAGACCTGTAAACTACCCAGTATGGCAAGAATAACGATAATCAGCCCAATTGAGCGCAACAGAGGAACCGTGATGTACAGAAAACGCGTGACACTGCCTGCACCATCAATACGAGCGGCCTCATATAAATCAGTAGGAATCGTCTGTAGACCAGCCATGAAGTATACAAGGTTGATACCAAGCCCCAACCAGATACCAAGAGCGATGATGATACCTAGCGCAAACCTCGGATCGCCCAGCCAATCCACATGCTGAGAGAGCAGGTGTAATCGAATGAGCGTGTCGTTGAGGTCATCACCGAAATTTGTAATCATCAATTGAATCACAATAGCGATGATCGCGGGCGAGGTAACAGAAGGAATAAAGTAGACAGCACGATAAAAGGTCGAGAAGCGAAGCTTAGGATTGTTCAGAACCAGGGCTAAAATCAGGGCCAGCAAGAGTTGAATAGGAACCAGCACAGCGGTATAGACGAACGTGTGTTGAAAGGCAGCCCAAAAGAAGGGATCGCGAATAACGCGTGCAAAGTTATCTAATCCCACATAGCCAGCTGGATCACCAATGCCATTCCATTGATACAATGTATAGCCCAGCGACGCTATATTGGGATAGATCGTAAATGCCAACAACAGTAACAGCATCGGGGCAAGATACACATAGGACCACATATTTGCTCGCACCCGTGACCAGATGCTTACCGGGTGGCGTCTAGTCTGCACAGACTGCTTTTGCTCGACAGCAGATGGTGGATTTAAAACTTGCATGGGGCAAATCCTTCCTTGTCCTCTTTCGAGGAAAAGTAAGCGCGAGAACTACAAGAGGTAGGAAGAACGTGTATACGCACGTTCTTCCTTGCATCTGTTCTCAGTATGCATTTCGACTACGACGCTGGTTTCGTTATATATGGTTTCGTCGGGTCCCAATCAGGGAAGATGTAGTCGTTGATGCTCACCTTGTGGTTCTGCTGATTTGCCAGCTTGATCGCATCAGTTAACGCCTGTTGCGACTTCTGCTCGAACTCTGAAAGCGCGGCGTGAAGATCGCCAATCTGACCGGTATAGTAGCCAGTGACAATATCACTTAAAGCAGGAGTGACAGGCTGTGGCGAGACATAGCTGGTCTCAGGATTGCGGATTGTTGGGTCGGGGCCTGTCACGGAATACTTCGCTGTTGCGATATATTGAGAGAAGGGCTTGAAACTGTTGTATTCAGGGTTGTTGTTCTGAGGATAGATTGACAGGTCCTCGCCCATCTGTACCCAACGTTTTCCGGCATCGACGCTGTACAGCCAGTCGAACCACGCCCATGCCTCATCTGCATACTTTGTTTTTGCTGAGATGGCGTAGGTCATGCCGCCCGCTCGCGTTGGGAAGAGGCTTTGTGGCGGGTCCTGTATGCCTACTAATGTGGTCAGGCTATAATCAGTGAATTGATGCGATGTCCACTCGGACTGGTCCCACACACCACCAATGGTCATACCAAACTTGCCTCGTTCAAAGTAGGCACGCGCAACCTCATCTGAGATGCTCAAGGCGTCGGGGTAGGTATAGCCCTTCGTCTTCCATTCTTTGAACAATTGAATCCAGTCAAAGTAGTTGCGGTTACTGGCGAAGGTGTACTTGCCAACACGCAAATCCAGGTCGCCAGGACCACCAGGGCAGTCGGCACCGATCAAGAAAACAAAGAGCCACCAGTTGAGTAGCTTGATGGTGCCATTACCGAAGCCAAGTCCATACGTTTGTCCGCCACTCTTCTTGTTGATTGCTTCGGCGGCATGAGTCACATCGTCCCATGTACGCGGAACTTGAATCGAGCCATCGCTGTTGACGAGGCCAGCATTACGAAATACAGAGTTGTTGACATATAATTGGAAGGGAACAGCCAAGGTCGTTGAGGGTGCGCTGTACAGCTTGCCGTTGAAGATATTGCTCCCCTCGTGCAGTGCCAGTGGAGGAAACTTCGCTCGCCACTGAGCATTTGCCCATTTATCGACTGGCAACCACCAGTTCTTCTTAATCTGCTCGTAGAATGTCGGAGTTGCTGGAATGGTCGAGATATCGGGAGTAGTATTACTCCGCTCAGACAAGGCGAACAGGTTATCGTAGTTATCAGCAGACTGCACACTTCTAGCAATTTTGATATTGGGATGCGCCTGTTGAAAGAGCTTAATCTCGTTCTGAATGTAGGGAGCCTGAGTGACATAGCTGTCCCAATACTTTATTGTCACTGTCTTGCTGCTCGAACCGGCAGAACTAGAGCAGGCAGCCAGGACATCGCCCAAGCCTGCAAAAGCGGTAGTCATCGCGGTAGCCTGCACGAATCGCCGCCGATTCATGCGTGGAAAATGAGTCATGAGATTGCTCCTTTGCTTTGTCCAGAGATACCTCTCTGGCTATGAGACAAAATTCCACTAGATAAGTACATACATTCCGGCTGCCCATTATGAAACGCTTGTGTTGTTACACAAGCAAGGACAGACGAACAAACAGCCATACGGATGTCCGTTTGTATAGTTTGTGAGACATACTAGATTTGCCTCTACAGTAGCTGCTTCTCGTGACGCTATTTGCGTCTCTCACAGCGCGTACAAGATGCCTTGTAAACTTTTAGAAATTACTCCTCTCGTACATGTGGTTGAATGTAAATGGTGTCTTCACGTGGTCTTTCTCCATTCATTAAGGACTCTAGCAAAGAAAACATGCTTCGTACCAGGTCCTCTGCGCTTTGCTCGAGTAGCGTGATATGCTTGTTTCGTCCAAAGAGAATAGGAGAGTCGGTATTGGAGAGCGAGACAAGATGCACGTCTTCTCCAATCCGTATCCCCAGTTCTTCAAAGGCCACTAACGCTCCATCAGTGACGAGATCATCACTGATATAAAGCCCATCAGGTTTTTTGCCGTAAGAGGATCCATACACCTCCTTTGTCAACAAATAGCCACGTTCTTGATAGGTCAAGGGTCGTATCATCGGTGATGATAACTCTGGCATCGAGCGGAAAAGCGAACGGTCAACTGCAAAACCTTGCTCAAGCAATGCATTGTGAAAGAAATGAGCTTGATCAAAAGTGTCATCCACATTCTGTGGGGAAGCAGACCAGTATGCTATATGCTGGCAATTGTGACGAAGCATTGATTCGGCGGCAAGGCGACCAGAAACCTGTAGGTCATACTTCACCATCCAATCACCTCCACCCGCAAAAACGACGTGTGGCACTTTCAGCAGAGAGCGATGGTCGCCATGAGAGTGAGCGTTGAAACCAACAACCAAGCAACCGTCAGTAGACGGAGCATTGAGCAAGGGCAAGTGTTCTTCAGGTATCTGCTGTGATGGTGGACGCCAGAGAAAGTGAAAGGAAATATGCTCGTTTTTTGTTGTCGAGCGTTGCTCCGCCATCTGAGCAAGATGCCCCCAGAGTAAAGACCAGAACGGAGAGGCTGCATTATCTGAGAATACAGAGATATTGAACACAATATGAACGGAACGTTTTAAGAGCGTTTTCGAGACAAAGATACCTTGTCTCTCTTCACGATAAAAAATTTGCTCGTTCTCAAGTAAATCGAGTGCGGTAATCAAAGTCGCACTGGACGTATTCAGAGTGCCACACAGTTCGCGAATCGTAGGTAAACGACTTCCTGGTCCCAATTCCAGAGCAAGCAATCGTAGACGCTCACAGACATCCTCAACTCTGGCATTGGTACGTCGAGATTGTTCTGAACGACGCTGTTTTAGTGTGGAGTGAGCCGAGCTTTCGTCAAAGCTCCTGATCATTTCTTTCATAGTATGCTACTTCTCTTCTACCTCTCGTATCTACAACATCTCTCTGTTCTAAAACAATGATACTTGCAAATTTGACGGTTGTCAAGCATTCTGTCATGGTAAAAGAGAAATAGGAAAAATTGGTCTATAAATCTCTAGCCTCTTCCCTTCTTTTGTGGTATTGTTTTAGAACAAACGCGAGTCGTGTCATAGTTCTATTTAGAGGTTAGAGGTAAATACATGAGAAAGCGGTCAATTCAGATTGGAGTTGTTGGATGCGGAAACATCAGTTCTACGTATCTCAAGGCACCACAACTCTTTAGTAATATAGAGATTGTGGCCTGTGCAGATATTGATCTAGCGCGAGCAAAAGCTCAGGCCGAAAGATTTGGCGTCCCCAAAGTCTGTAGTGTTGAGGATTTGCTCGCCGACCCGGAGATTGATGTTGTACTCAATCTGACCGTTCCTGCGGCACATGCAAGTATCTTACAAGCGGCTCTTGAAGCGCGTAAGTCTGTTTATAGCGAGAAACCACTGGCAATATCTAGTGCCGATGGGCAAGCCATTTTAGAAGCCGCACGAACTCATAATCTCTATGTAGGCTGTGCGCCAGACACATTTCTCGGCGGCGGACTGCAAACATGTATTCAACTGATAAACGAGGGAGCTATTGGAACACCGGTAGCGGCTACGGCTTTTATGCTCAATCACGGCATGGAACACTGGCATCCCGATCCTACGTTTTTCTATCAACCGGGGGCAGGGCCGCTATTCGATCTTGGTCCGTACTACCTGACTGCGCTCGTTGCCATGATTGGACCGATACGTAGTGTTACTGGAATGAGCAAAATCACCTTTCCTGAACGCATCGTCACCAGTCAACCCAATCCTGGACGCACCATTGCAGTAAACACGCCCACGCATATTACGGGAACGATGGAGTTCGCCAACGGCGCGATTTGCACACTCATTACCAGTTTTGATGTCTGGCATCATCATCTTCCCTTTATCGAAATCTACGGCACCGAAGGCTCGCTCAGCGTACCCAATCCCAATACCTTTGATGGACCAGTCTTCCTACGCAAAGCTCATGATGCGGAATGGCAGGATATTCCGCTAACACATGGCTATACAGAGAATAGTCGTGGGTTGGGTTTAGCAGACATGATTCATGGCTTGAGTACGGGCAGTGCTTATCGTGCAAATGGCGAACTTGCTTATCATGTCCTTGAAACCATCGAGGCACTCTTACAATCCTCTCCCGAAGGGCGGCACATCGTCTTAAAGAGTACGTGCAATCGACCTGAACTCTTGACTTCCGCTGACTATACAAGTTGGAGTAAAGAAAACGGCTCTATCCATTAGGAAGTGAGGCTTTACGCGGTGCCGTACAGGAAGCTCTGAGAACAAGTGATGTAGAGAGTTCAACATGATTTGACTCAAACGATTGACCAGCGATCAGGCGTAACAGCATGGTCGCTGCCATCTTGCCTATCTCGACGAGCGGTTGACGAACCGTCGTTAGTGGCGGTGACATTTGGGCGGCATACGAGACATCATCAAAGCCGATCACGCTCATCGCCTCAGGAATACGAATGTTGCGTTGGTAGAGTGCCTGATAGACGCCGGTTGCCTGTGCATCGTTCATAGAAAAAATGGCGGTGGGAGGATCAGGAAGATTGAGCAACGTATAGGTTTGTTTGACACCATCGCCTAAAAGGTAGTTTCCTTCGCGTATCAGGGTAGGGTCAACAGCTATTCCCGCGCGTTCCAGGGCTTCGCGGTAGCCCGCCAGACGCGCACGAGAAGTGGTAAGGTGAAGTGGTCCTGTGATAATACCTATACGACGATGACCCAGCGAGATGAGGTACTCTGTAGCGGTATAGCCTCCTAGCCAGATCGTCGAGCCTATAGTAGGAAAAGCTGTTGTTGGTTCGTTGCGATCACCAATGGCGACAAACGGCACCTGTTGCTCTACTAGGGCATCCGCGATGCCAACACGTTCATAAGGAAGCAGAAGCAAAACGCCGTCAGTAGATTGATCGAGCAAGCGACGTAACCAACGCCGTTCGGCGGCCTCGTCCTCGTTCGTGGCGAACACCACAAGACGATGACCGCTCTCCTCCAACACCTCCTGTACGCCTTGCATAATGCCAAGATCGTAGCCACCTTCCAGGCGCATAATCACAAGGTCAATGAGTCCAGTCTGTCCCTTGCGTAAATGGCGGGCGGCGTGATTTTGTACATAATCGTAACGCTCGATCATTTCCTGGATGCGAGTTCGCGTCTCAGCACCCACTCCTGGCAACTGGTTTAGCACCTTAGAGACGGTTGTTGTTGAAACACCAGCTTCTTTGGCAATCTGAACCATTGTCAATCGCTTGCTCTGCTTTTGCTCCATAAGACTGCATTTTCCCTCTATTTAGGGAAACGTTCCCTCTAAATAGAGGGAACGTTTCCCTGGTTGTGTTATATGAATGGTAGCACATGAGTATACTCGTGTCAAACGCGCTGTATTAGCCATGTATTCAGCCCTCTTGAGTCTGTATAATTTGATGTAGAAAACGAATTTTTGCTTGTTTTGCCTTATCACTTGACAGAAACAAGTTTCTAGGTTACAGTTTCTTTAAGAGAATTTAAGGTAAACGTTTACCTTGCTATTTTCCCCCAAAGGAGGTCTGTTAGCTATGATGCTCACTTCTTCTCGGCGTTCGTTGTCAACCTACTTTCTCACGTGTAGAGTATTCTACGTTCATCCTTCGTATCTTTGTCCAGCACGTCCGTAGTCTTTCTTTCCTTGCGCTGTTTCTCTAACGCTTACTGATTGAGGAAATAGAAGGAAATTCCTTCTTTTCAACTTCTAAATTATGTTGTCATTTTGCCTTGACGTACTGACAACATAATGAGGCATTTTATGCACATTTTTAAGGAGGTCATTTCATGGACATGACATCAAAAGGCGCAGAAGTATTTAACCGACGCAGCTTATTACAGCGCGGTGCTGTTATAGGTGCAGGTCTCATCGGCTTAGAGGCATTGATTGCGTGCCAGTCAACAACGGCAACAACGAGCAACGGCTCGACAACGGCAACCGTGAATACGTTGCCACCTTCCAGTAATCCAGGTGACATTTATGTATTCAACCAAATCGTTAAACAATTCGAGCAGTCGCACCCGAACGAGAAGATCGTTGGGAAAAACGATCCGTATGATCCCACAACCTTTTTAGCGAGGCTCGCAGCAGGGCAAGCAGAGGATGCTACGCAGAGCTATTTTACGGAGCCGCAACTTCTGATAAAGAAGCACGCGGTGGCAGATATCACAAGTCTCATCAAAGGCTGGCAATACTTTAGTAGCTATAATCCAAGTGTTGCCGCAATCGCAACCGACTCCGCGACAGGGAAAATTTATGGTGTTCCCCAGAATGCCTATGGCCTCGGCATTTTCTACAATCGCTCTATGTTTAAGGCCGCTGGCCTCAACCCTGACAAGCCTCCGACTACATGGGACGAATTCCGTGCCTATGCGAAGAAGTTGACGACACCATCTGTGGCGGGCTTTGCCGAGACGAGTAGCTCGAATCAGGGTGGCTGGCACTTCACGAACTGGATGTATACGGCTGGTGGCGATATGCAGTCGGCAGATGGCACGAAGGCTCTTTTCAATAGCGACCAGGGCGTGAGTATATTGCAATTGCTCAAGGACATGCGTTTCACCGACCAGTCTATGACGAAGCAGCAGTTGTTCACACAAGCCGATACGCTACAATTGCTAGCGACCAACAAGGTTGCGATGGTGGTTATGGCACCCGATCAACTCAACTCGCTCAAGACGCAATATCAAGCAGATATGAACAATTTTGGCATTGGACCGATGCCACAAAATGGGGGCAATGCAGCGTTGACGGGTGGCAACATTTTCGTCTTCAATCCCAAGTCCTCACGCGACGCTATCAAGGCTGCATTTGATTACGTCATCTATTCTAACTTCGATCTGAATGTCGTGGAGAATAGCCTTGCGTTACAAGCCTCTTCAGGTCAAGTAGCAGGAGCACCCACCAACGTTCTCTTTACTGGCGAATTTCAGCAGAAATTGAACGCACTGAACACCAAATATGCGAACGTGCCGCTACAGAACTACGCGACCTTCACCAATGCACAGGTGAAGTTGCGTCCTGAGCCGCGCAACCAGACGCAGAAGATGTATGCTGCTCTCGACCCGGTGGTACAAGCGGTCCTGACTAACAAAGGAGCCGATCCAAAGGCTCTGCTCGATCAGGCCGCACAGCAGTTCCAGCAGGTACTCGATTCGTCCGCCTCTTAGAGAAGAGGAAGACGTGAATCATCTCTAGTGTTTGCTCTTAGACACCTGCAAGAGATGATTCACGTTGCTGGACGACTTATGCTCAGAAGGAGTTATCTATGGAACTCTCGTCGCCTCCCGTATCGCCTGTAAAATCGGTATCGCCTCAAACGATACAGGAAGACAAAAAAGATATTCTGCCTGTTAGACCTAAGTCTCAGGCTTCGCGCAACACGCGAATAGCTCTGCGGCGCAGTCTCAGTGGCTACCTTTTCCTTTTGCCCGCGCTCTTTATCTTTGCGCTCTTCGTCTGGTATCCAGTTGTACTCGGTATTTTGATGAGCTTTCAGAGCGTCGATCTGATCAATCCCTCTACGTGGGTAGGGTGGGCAAACTATCATGCAGTATTCGCGGATCCGCTGTTCGCTGTTGCATGGCGCAATACGCTCGCGTTCACTGGCTACGCTCTGCTTTTTGGCTATATTGTGCCGATTATCCTTGCGCTAGTCATCAATGAGATGCGTCACGGCAAGGGCTTTTTCCGCCTCGCCTTCTATATACCCGTGATGTTGCCGCCGATTGTCACGGTCTTTCTGTGGCGTTGGATTTACAATCCCGATTCGGGTCTGTTGAATGCCCTGCTTAATCTTGTTCACCTCCCTGGTGGTCTGTGGTTGGAGACACCGAGTAGCGCGTTGCCTGCCCTTGTCGTTATTGCGACCTGGAGTGGAGCCGGAACCTCGATGTTAATTTATCTCGCCGCCCTGCAAGGTGTGTCCGCAACACTCTATGAAGCGGCGGAGATTGATGGAGCGAGTATTGGTCGTCGGCTCTGGCACGTCACGTTGCCAGCGATTCGTCCAATTCTGCTACTGATGCTTGTCCTACAAGTTATCAGTACCATGCAGGTCTTTATTGAACCCTTTACCGTGACTAGTGGCGGTCCACAGAACGCGACGATGAGTGTTTTGCTCCTCATCTACAATTATGCGTTCCAACAGGCGGATTTCGGCGGAGCCAGTGCCATAGGCGTTCTACTGTTCCTGGTGCTTGCTCTGTTCGCGCTCATCTATATGCGAATGACGAGTCGTTTGATGCAAGGAGACTAAGCGATGGCTCTTACTTCACAGGATGTACAAGAGGATATGCAAATCTCGACGAGAAAGAGTCGGCGACGACGTGAGCAGACTGCTGAGGAACGCACGCTCGTTTCGCCAATTGCGCTACAGCGTCCAGTCGGACGCGTTATCTACTGGATGGTTCTCG
This sequence comes from uncultured Ktedonobacteraceae bacterium, assembly GCA_964250365.1. Taxonomy (GTDB): domain Bacteria; phylum Chloroflexota; class Ktedonobacteria; order Ktedonobacterales; family Ktedonobacteraceae; genus JBBQVS01. The sequence continues at coordinate 12,550 of CAXUGH010000023.1, read as the reverse complement.
CATTATTGCTTGTGTCTACCTTGATTACGATTGGTCCCATTTACTGGATGTTCAGTGGTGCCCTGAAATCAAGTGTCGAGATTTTCCAGTCGCCACCGACGTTCTGGCCTCTTTCTCCGCAATGGCTCAACTACGTCAATGCGTGGAACATTCTAAATTTTCCGCTGTACTTCAAGAATACGCTTGTGCTGGCTGCTGGTGCCGTCGTTCTGCAAATTGGAGTATCAGCGACTGCGGCCTATGCGCTCTCGAAACTACAACCAGTGGGCAAGAATATCATTCAGCTCGGTTTTTTCTGTACGCTGATGGTGCCGCCGGTGGTCTATCTGATTCCGCAATTCGTCAATATCACCGACCTCCCCTTGATTCATGTGTCACTGTTCAATTCGTGGGCGGGCGTCTGGTTGCCGGAGGCGGCTAGCGCGTTTAATATTCTGGTATTGAAAAGCTTCTTTGATAGTATTCCTAACGAACTGACAGACGCCGCCCGTTTGGATGGTGCGAATGCGTGGCAACTCTTTACACGCATTATTCTTCCCCTTTCACGTCCTGCACTGGCGGTAATCACGATTTTTACCATTATTGCCTCCTGGAAGGACTTCCTGTGGCCCTTGCTGGTGTTGGCGAACGATGATGTACAGCCGCTTATCGTTTCTCTGTATCATCAATCAGCCGAACACTCGAACCTTCCGTTTACTTATCTCATCGCGGGGCTGACACTTGCCAGCATTCCACCGATTCTGCTCTTTCTGCTCTTCCAACGGCAGATAATGCGCGGAATCAACTTAACGGGTCTCAAAGGTTGAGATTTCATGTCATTTTAGCGTGTCTCTTGTACATTGACGTACTCATTCATATCGCGTCACAGGCTGGCGGTATGAGATAGAACAGAAGCCTGGAAAGGACGTTGCAATGCATAATGCAAAGAGCAAACAGCGAAGGATGTTGCTCGCGGTATGTGTCGCTTGCCTTCTTATCATCAGTTCCTTTGGGGCAATCGTCACGTTTTCCCGACCAACGTATGCCCAGAACATGACGCATTCGTTGATTCCTGCGAAAACAAAACCTCATAGCGCAAGCCCCAATGCCGGTGCGACACTTCCCTATGTCGAGCTGGAAGCTCACAACGCCAACACCAATGGCACCGTTCTCGGCCCCGACTATCAACTGGGAGACCTCGCCTCAGACGGCGTAGATCGCACCATCGTTCAGTTGACGCAAGGGAAATATGTCCAATTCACATTGCCACAGGCCGCAAACTCGATCAATTTGCGCTACAGCATTCCAGACTCCGCCAGCGGAGGCGGGATCAATGCATCGCTCAGCATCTATATCAATGGCGTCAAGCAGGCAAACGACCTGCAACTCACCTCGAAATATAGCTGGGTGTATGGGCAACCAAGCTTTTCGGATTGTAACGCGAACGACTGGTCGAATACTCCTGATGGCACAGCGCATCATCAATTTGATGAGGTGCATACACTGTTGCCACAGATAGCTGCTGGCAGCACGGTGAAACTGCAAGTCGATAGCGAAAATACCGCTTCATCGTATGCGATTGATGTCGCTGATTTTCAACAAGTAGCGGCACCGCTCACCGAGCCAGCAGGTTATATCTCAGTTACCGACGCACCCTATAACGCTGATCCAAAGGGCGTTACAGACTCGACCACCGCCATTCAGAATGCTGTCAATGCTGGTTCGGCTCAAGGCAAGGGTGTGTGGATTCCGCAAGGTACGTATCTGGTTACGAGTCACATTCTCGTCAACAATGTTACGCTGACGGGCGCGGGTTCGTGGTATTCGGTTCTCGGTGGTGCCCCAATTGGTAGTGGTACAGGCATCGGCGTCTATGGAAACGATGCCTATGATGGTAGTACGAGTGCAAACGTCACTCTGTCGAATTTTGCCATTGAAGGCCAGATTACCAACCGCGTCGATTGCCTACAGGACAACGGTATTGGTGGCTCGCTGAACAACTCGACCGTTTCCAACGTCTGGATCGAACACACCAAGGTCGGCTTCTGGCTCGATGGTCCGTTTAGCGGCCTGAAAATCACCAATAGCCGCATTGATAGCACGCTTGCCGATGGCATCAACTTCCATCGCAACGTGACAAACTCTAGCGTCTCGCAGACCGTAATACGTGGTACTGGCGACGATGGGCTTGCGATGTGGTCGGCTAGCGACAATGTGCCTGCAACGGGAGATAGCAGCGATAGCTTCGATTCAAACACGGTGCAATCACCATACTTAGCCAACGGCATCGCTATATACGGTGGCAATGGAAACTCCGTCACCAACAATCTTGTCACTGACTCGCAATATCGTGGTGGCGGCATCATGTTGGATTACGAAGATTTCGGTAATGCAACGGTACCCTTTGGCGGCACGACTACCATCTCGAACAACACCATCCAGTACACAGGTGGTTTCGGAGACCAGGGCATTCAACAGTTCGGTGCGCTAATGTTCTGGGCGGATACAGGTGCCATTAACGCACCCTTTACCGTCTCAGGAGATGAGATTGACAATAGCCAGTACGCCGCAATTTCGTTTGATGGTGGCAACCCTGTTAGCAATCTCGCTCTGAGCAACATCAACATCAGTGGTGCTGAGTTCGCGTTTTCCAATAAGGTGAACACTGTCACGGGTTCTGCCAGCTATGTAACGGCTAGTGGCTTGACTGTAGGTGGTTTGGAGAGTTGTGAGGGTCCGCAATCGTGGAATATAACGCTAGGTCCTGGCAACTCTGGTTGGAGTCCAACATCACAAATATGTGGTTTCCCAACTGGAACACCCACGCCCGTACCGACAACGCAACCTCCAACACCGTCGCCAACAACATCTCCTCCAACGCCTACACCAACGCCACAGCCTCCGCCAACGGGGACGTTGATAACTGCAATTAATGCTGGTGGTGGCGCATCGGGCAACTTCGTCGCCGATACCGACTACAATCAGGGCAACGCTTATAGCGATACCTCCTCCTCGATTGATACGAGTGGTGTAAGCAATCCCGCGCCACAGGCAGTCTATCAGACTTGTCGCTGGAATAGCTCATTTACCTACACTATTCCAGGACTGACGGCGGGAAAAGCATATGTAGTGCGGCTCGACTGGGCTGAGTTGACTTTCCAGTATACAGGGGCACGCGTCTTTAACGTGGCGATCAATGGAAGCGCAGTTCTGAGCAACTTCGATGTGTATGCTATAGCAGGCTATAAGAAGGCACTAGCGGAGTCCTTCAATGCCACTGCTAATGGTAGTGGGCAGATTGTCATCGCCTTCTCACAAGCAGGAGCCGACAATCCGTTCATCAATGGCATCGAGGTTTGGGATCCGGCTGGCGGCCCTACTCCAACGCCAACACCATCAAAGACGCTGGTCGAGGCTATTAACGCTGGCGGTGGTGCGTCGGGTAACTTCGTCGCCGATACCGGCTACAATCAGGGCAACAGTTATAGCGATACCTCCACCTCGATTAACACGAGTGGAGTACCTAATCCAGCACCGCAGGCAGTTTACCAGACCTGTCGTTGGAATAGCTCGTTTACCTACACCCTGACAGGATTAACCGCTGGCAAGTCCTACACGTTGCAACTTGACTGGGCGGAACTGACTTTCCAGGCACGCGGGCAACGAGTGTTCAATGTGGCGGTCAATGGCAACAATGTACTGAGTAACTTCGATGTCTACGCAAATGCAGGCTATAAGACTGCTCTGGCACGGCAGTTTTCTGTCACGGCTAATGGTAGTGGGCAAATCGTTATTGCCTTCACACAGGCAGGAGCGGATAATCCCTTTATCAACGGCATCGAACTCTATGCATAACCATTTTCGTAGGGACGCGATACATCGCGTCCCTACGAAAATGGTAGAAAAATGTCTAGCAAACTCTGTTTTGAAAGGACTTCCTTGCTATGGAGATGGCACCGCTTGTACGCGCAAACGATGATTCCTACTCTTCCTTTCCCGATGGCTACCAAGCTCTAGGGAAGACGCAAAGTGTTGAAAAAGACGCGTCGAGTGTCTGCTTATATACCGACTCGGCGACGGTTGAGGTGACTGCACTGGCTCCTGATTTGTTTCGCGTCGGGTTATTTCCTCTGGGACGTGCCGTTGACTATGATTCGGTCGCCGTTGTTGCACACGCTTGGAATATTGGTACCGTAACTGTAGAAGAGAAGAGGAGCGAAATAAGCATCGCAACATCTTTCGCAACCGCTTCCATCTCTCTGAATCCTGTACGTATTGGCTTTAGCGACACGACAGGGCGGACATTCGCGCAGGATGATATCGAGCGCGGCATGGGGTTCTTTACGTCGCCAGAACAGGTTCCATCGCTTGAAGTCTTCAACTTACTTAATCCTGTAGGAACGCTAGGTACGCCGACGCGTGTTTATAAACAACACACGCCTAACTCGCACTATTTCGGTTGCGGAGAGCGAACGGGGACGTTCGATAAGACAGGCTCGCATCAAGTCTTCTGGAATATCGACCCTCCTCCGGGTCATACCACGCTACAAAACAATCTGTACGTGTCGATTCCCTTTAGTGTTGTCATGGCAGATGGACAGGCGTGGGGAATATTTGTCGATAGCACCACCCGCGTCGAATTTGACCTTGCGCGTGAGCATTCTGATTGTTCCTGGTTTGGCACCAGCAACGGCAATCTCGTCTACTACGTATTTTGTGGGCCGACGATTCAGGATGTGCTGGCTCGCTATACAGAACTTACGGGACACACACCGCTACCGCCTCTCTGGTCATTGGGAAACGGACAGAGCCGCTTTAGCTACGAGACCGCCGATGAGGTACGAACAATCGCGCGGACGTTTCGGAAGCGCGATATTCCCTGCGACACGCTTTACCTCGATATTGATGTACTCGATGGCTACCGTGTATTCACCTGGAACGCGGAGCATTTTCCTGATCCTGAAGGCTTGATTGCCGAACTGCGGGAGATGGGCTTTCATGTGGTGTGCATTGTGGATGCAGGAGTAAAGGTGGATGAAATGTATGACGTGTACATCGATGGTCGGAGGCGTGACCTCTATTGCAAGACTCCGCAAGGGCAGGATTATCAAAATGCGGTCTGGCCCGGTGTCTGTGTCTTCCCCGATTTTACCAATACACAAGCTAGAGAGTGGTGGGGTGAGCAACACCGAGGTCTGCTTGACGCAGGAGTTGCAGGTATCTGGTCGGATATGAATGAGCCAGCACTCTTTATTCCACTCAACTCAACAATGCCAGCAAACGTGGTTCATCCAGGCGATGGGCAAGCTCGTTTGCACATGCAAGTGCATAATGCCTATGGCTCATTGATGGTACATGCGACGCGAGAAGGTTTGTTGCAACTTCGTCCTGAGCAAAGACCTTTTATCATCTCGCGTTCGGGCTATGCCGGTGTGCAACGCGATGCACTAATATGGACAGGCGATAACTCCTCGACGTGGGAGCATCTCGCCATGAGCATTTCACAACTCTTAAATCTTGGGCTATCCGGCGTAAGCTGGGCTGGTGCCGATATCGGAGGCTACTACAGCGATAGCAATGGAGAACTGCTGGCTCGCTGGACGGAATTCGGTATCTTCCAACCCTTTTGCCGCAACCACGCGGAGAAGCAGACGCGCCATCAAGAACCCTGGGTGTTTGGGGAACCGTATGAATCGGTGTGTCGGAACATGCTCAAGCTCCGCCAACGCCTCCTTCCCTACCTGTACACACTTTTCGATGAATGTCATCGTAGCGGTGCGCCTATCCTGCGCCCCCTCTTCTGGGCGTATCCTGATGACCCAACGTGCTGTAGCATTGATGACGAGGTATTGTGTGGCAATGCACTTTTGGTTGCACCGATCACTCATCCTGGCACAGAGCATCGCCATGTCTATCTGCCCGAAGGAGACTGGTTCCACTTCTGGACTGGAACACATGTAGCGGGACCTGCTCACATTCTCGCGTATGCTCCGCTTGGTCAACCCGCTCTCTACGTGCGAGCTAATACAGCGGTGCCGCTCTGGTCTGCGCTCAACGCTGTCGCCGATGAATACACCGACCCGCTCACGCTCTTACTCTATCCCTATCAAGGTAGCGGACAGGCTCTCTACTACGAGGATGCAGGAAATGGGTACGAATACACGAACGGAATGTACGCAAGGCGTTCGATCACCTGCGACGTGAATACTAGCATGATACGCATCGGTATAGGTGAGCAAGAGGGCAAGTTTGCTACCAGCCGAACACGCACAAAGCTCGAACTACGTGAAGTGGCAACCGAACCACGAAGTGTGCGATGTAATGGTGAAAGCGTTTTCTCCTGGCACTACTCGCGTGAGCAACGGTGCCTAATCGTCGAATTGCAGGAAACAATGGCGGCACAGAAGATTGAAATTCTTCTGTAGGGGTCTAATTCATTACACCCTGAAACGGCTTATGATGCGCGACCAGGGTGTAATGAATTAGACCCCTACATTTATGTTCATGACAAATTGAGAATAGTATGAGCAAAGCGTAGCGTTTCTGGAAGCGTTGCATCATGGTCTACTTGCTCGTCACGCCAGTCTTCGCGCCATACTAAGGCTTGATGAATCAGCGTAGACCATTCAGGCAACGCTCGCGCTGTCCAGAGGGCTGCTTGCTTCTTGGAAACAAAGTCTCCAGTTTGCAGCGTATAGTAGATGCGACACATGGTGAGAATTGCATACGCCTGGAAACCGCGCGTGCGTCCACTATAGACCCAGGTACGCCACGCTTCTGCCTGTACACGCACAGCATCGAGCAGTTCTTTCTTCGAGACTGGATCGACGAGTTGCTGTGGTGATGGACCATAGAGGGAGATGCCTTTTTCGTGCAGCACGTAGCGATTGAGTATCCAATCAGCATCCGTCTCTTTGATATGAAATGGTCCACCTGGACTCATCAGTGCAATGGTAAAGTGCGGTTGCGTAACCTTGAGGTCTTGTACGGCAATATAGCCAATCTCAAGCCGATTCTCCCAGTTTCGGTAGTGGGCAATAAGCTCGTTATGCATCGCTTGTAAACGCTCAAATTCTTGTTCGCCGATGAATGTAGAGGTTGCAACTACGAGATCGATATCGCTGATATCGTAATCAAAATCGTCCAGGACAAGCGAACCAAATAGCGATAACCCAACAAGCTTCTCGCAGAGAATGACTTGTATGCGATCTAAGAGTTGGGCTAGTAGTTCGTTGATATCAGTATATGGAGTTGGGTCAGCAGAAAATTTGGACGATTGCATTGCTTTGCCCCTTTGTAGATAGCTGAACTTATCTATAGTAGCAAACTCAAACTATCATGATCTCGTGTAGCACTTAGCAAACATTGCATTTTAGGCCACCAATAGTCCCGCACAGAACCATTGGTTTGGTCCCAGACGGCTACCTGTAGAAAGATCATGAGCATCAAACGATAATCCTCTAGTAGTTGCTCCCATGTGTAGTTTGTTACACCGTGTTGCTGGAGAGTTGCCAGATAATGGCGCAGCATAGTTTCTTCGCGCTTGTTTTCATGTCTCTGTTCTGCTGTCCAGAAGGATGCACACATTATGACCAAATCAAACGCTCCCATCCCTGCAAATGGCCCTTGCCAGTCCAGCATGTAGACTCTCCCACCTTCATCTGTACGCGGCACCAGGAAATTGACGAGATAGGCATCGGTATGCAGAAAGGTGATCTGATGGCGCGTGGGAAAACGCTTGGCGAGATAGCGCTCCCAGGCTCTCGGCAGCAAGCGAAGTATCTCACTGATATCGGAGACGACATCCTGAGGCAACCAATTACCCTCGTCGGCAAGACAAGACTGCCAATTCTGATCGAGCCACTGGTAATAGTCACGAAAATGCTCGTCATCCTGAAAGTCGTCATCCTGTTCCAGAGGTGGGGTTCCTAATTGTGGATGTTCCCACCAAGCGGCGTGAAACGCTGCCAATGTCTCGACGATCTGGTACAATGTTGCCGAGTCTGGCATGTCTTCCTGTTGAACTGATTGTTGAGCCGTGAGACGACGTGTGACGGGAGGGTGATGGGTTGCGCTGAGGTCTTGAAGCAGCAACAACGAGTCTCCCGTCTGCTCATCACAAGTAGCCGCAACATACGGGATAATCATGGGAAAACGTTGTGCATCCTGCGCTATAAATTGGTAGAAGGCAACTTCACTACGCCCAGCTTCCCTTCCCCAATCGGTGGGCACATTCTTCTTGAGCACCAGTTCCGTTGGCAACTGTGGTGCTGCATCCGGTGAATAGCGCACCTTGAGATGCTGAATCTGCGAATTAAAAGCCTCGTTTTCGGTTGTCTGTATGTCAATGACGCTTCCGTGTTGAAGAGAGCCTGATTGATACAGTAGTTCAGTAAGTTCTTGTGGTGTCATGTATCATCTCCGTAAGTGTGCATAACGTCAACAAGTATATCACAATCAATGTTACAATAATGAAATCCTTTTATACATCTTGTGTTTGCACTACAAACTCGTTTGTAACTACTTGACAAAGCACTATTTTTCGGGTATATTCATTGCATAGGGTTTGTATCACAAACTAGTTTGAAGATAAGGAGACCTCCAATTATGCAGTTCAGCCAAAACACACAGGATATTCGCTCGCTTGTCAAAAATTATACCGTCGTGCCAGGGCTGGTACTGGCAACGATAGGAGGATACGCCGCCTTTACAGGTTCGTGTAACATGCTCTGGGATAAGTGGCTTTACTATGTACTATTTGGAAGTATACAAGATTCCTGGATTGCCAATCTGGGAGCATTTGGAAGCATTGTTCTGCCCTATGGCCTCTTCCTTATTGTTGCATATGGAGTGATGCGTTATTATAAGCGTCGTTTTGGACAGGTAAAACCTCGTGTAGAGGAGAAAAATCGGCTGACAACAGAACTCATCGTAGCACTCGCGGCATACTTTATTATTGGACAAGCACTTGATATACATCTGCACTCACCAGTGAGCATTTCACTCCTGATTTTCGCTCTGTTTCTGCTTATTCATTGGTGGACTTTTGCTCGTGGGCAAATGCATTATCTGTTCTTAGCGGCTATCGCTGTTGCGTTGAGTTTTGTGCCTCTATTCAATAATACTGTCTACTACTGGCTGTATATCAAATACACCACACCTGATTGGTACGGTTTCAACATAGCCGTTTGTGTTGGCCTGTTGCTCCTTCTTGCAGGGATACTCGACCATTGGTATATGGTGCGTATGCTCACGCGTGTACGTAGCCAGGTGTTAGCAAGCTCAGCTCATGTATCGGCTTCAACGGAACCACAAGCGGAGATGAAAGAGCTATGAGCAAACCTTTTGAGGAACTCGCCAACCTGGACAAGCTCATTCATGAACCTGCTCGCCTAGCAATCATGACTGCACTCTCGGCCTGTAGTAGTGCCGACTTTACCTTCCTGTTACAGTTAACTGGACTCAGCAAGGGCAATCTTTCCAGCCATCTCTCCAAGCTCGAAGAGGGAGGGCTGGTACAGATCGAGAAGCGATTTGTCGGTAAGACGCCCAATACACTCGTAAGTTTAACACAACAGGGACAAGAGGCTATTACGCGCCATTGGCTACTGCTGGATAAACTGCGGGAGGGGACACGAGAGATTCGCTAAAATCAGTTTCCACGCAAACCATAGCTCGCACATGAGGAAGCTCTAAATACTCTACTAGCGATATATACAATTTCTTCGTAAAGGTGTATACTCACAGTGAAGTATAGTCGATTGTATTGGAGGATTTTGCTATGACACATAGCATACGTCTCTCTCGCGTGCTTGTGTTTTGTCTCTTTCTTTTCCTGCTTACTGCGTGTACTCCTGCCTCTACATCTGCAAAAGTCACGCCGTCTCACATAACAATCAACATTTATGATAATTATTTTGACCCAAACGTTGTACACGTGCCGCCTAATCAAGCAACTTCTGTCACCTTTATGAACAAGGGTATCAATGTTCATATTGTTGAGGTACGAGGACTCATTCCTCAAACAACCATTCTTCCTGGTGCAAATAAAAGCTTTACAATCTCTGCACAAGCACGTCCGTATAAAATGTATGATGAGCTATATGCGGGTTCTGGTATGAGTGGGACATATACAGGCTCTACGGGTGCAACACAAACACACACCAGTTATGGACAAACTACGACGGTAAAAGAAGCCATTGAACAATATCGTAGTTACATCATTCAACAAGCGGACCAACTACTGCAAAATTCGCGTGCTTTTGTTGCAGCAATTAACGCGGACAATCTGGCAAAAGCGAAGCAACTTTACGCGCCTGCTCATCAAAATTATGAGCGCATTGAACCTATTGTCGCCTCTCTCAAGAACCTGGATGTACGATTAGACGCACGAGAAAATGATCTTCCAGCAGATAAGTGGATCGGTTTTCATCGGATAGAAAAAGGACTCTGGATCGACGGCACCACAAAAGGACTACAGGTGTATACACAGGCTCTTATCACCGATGTAACACAATTGCGCCTGAGCGTTGCCGCACTAAAGTTTGCACCAACGGATGTCGTGGATGGTGCTGTCTCTCTACTTGATGAAGCATCACACAACAAAATTACAGGTGAAGAAGACCGCTATTCACGTACCGATTTGTACGACCTGGGAGCAAATGTTGAGGGGTCGCAAGCAGCGTTTGAAGTGTTCAAAGTATTTCTGTTACAGAAAAATCCAGCACTCCTCAACGAGGTAGAGGCAAAATTTCAACAGGTGCAGGTTGTGCTTGCACCTTTTCGCACAAAAGATGGCTATGTCTCCTACAACACACTTACAGATAGTGATAAACGCGGAATTGCTCAAGCCATTGATGCTACGGGGGAAAGTTTATCGAAAGTTGCAATACAACTTCCTAGTGCGTAGAAAGAGAAAACGATAGAATGAGGAAAAAGATACAGAGACGCGATGTTCTACTAGGAGCGAGTGCGACTGGGGCCAGTATAGTTTTAGGTGGAGCAGGATACACACTTGGCAATATACAGCATTCATCGACTCAGCCACAAGTGCAAAACAACCTGGTTCCCTTCTATGGAAGGTATCAGGCCGGTATTGCTACTCCTGCACAAAATCATCTACATTTTGCTGCGTTCGATCTCATTACGGAGCAGTACACAGATGTACGCAGTCTTCTGCAAATATGGACTGAGGCAGCGGCAGTTATGTCTACAGGCCATCCCATTGGAGAGGGGAATTTTCCAGCACATGAGCCACCACCAGATACAGGAGAGGCAATAGACAACGATGCCTCACGGTTGACGATCACCTTTGGCTTCGGTCCAACACTTTTTGAACTTCATGGAAAGAATCGTTATGGTCTTGCCGCACAACGCCCACAAGCACTAGTTGACATTCCACCTATGAAGGGCGATGCACTACAAACCGAGCGTTCAGGAGGAGACCTGTGTGTTCAGGCATGCTCAGATAATCCGCAAGTTGCCTTCCATGCAATACGCAACCTTGCTCGACTCGCACGAGGTATCGCCGTGATGCGCTGGTCGCAACTGGGTTTCGACCGTACAGCAAGCACCAGTCAGTTTCAGCAGACGCCACGCAACCTTATGGGCTTTAAGGATGGAACAAATAATCTGAAGATCGAGGATACGGCACTGCTAAATCAACATGTGTGGGTACCTGCGACAGATGAACCTACCTGGATGCACGATGGAACCTACCTTGTCACTCGACGTATTCGGATGAATCTTGAGGCGTGGGATCGAGACTTTTTAGGCGATCAGGAGAATGTTATCGGTAGACACAAGGTAAGTGGGGCACCTCTAGGAAAACAGCATGAGTTCGACATGCTAGAGCCAGCAACACTTCCTAATACAGCGCATGTTCGCCTTGCACACGGAGATGGAACGCTAAAAATTCTACGTCGTGGCTATTCGTTTACAGATGGCATGGATAATCAGACAGGAGAACTGGACGCAGGACTTTTCTTCATTGCCTTTCAACGGGACCCACGAACACAGTTTATTCCTCTACAGACAAACCTTGCGAACAACGACGGGCTGAACGAATACATTACTCATGTGGGAAGTGCGATTTTCGCATGCCCACCAGGGGTACAGGATGGAGGTTTCATTGGCGAGACGCTCTTCACGACTCAGTAACCACTCAACGATAACAAGCTTTAGTCTACTTCTTATCCTCTTGTCTCTCTTAACTGCATGTAATTCTCAACATACGCAACCTGCTCAAAATTCACAGAGACAACAAGAAGTACTGCAACATGTCAAACAGTACGTTCAAGAACACGCTACTCAATTTCAAGCTACCGCTCTCACGCTTCAAACAGCTAGCAATAATTACTATTTACTGGCAAAGAACGATCAGTTTGAGTATACAAAAACTGCTCATCTATCATCTTCTCAGGTAATAGACGATATACAGCAAGTACGAACAGTGTGGCTAACCGCTGCAAAAACCTACTTTCAGATGGAAGTCATGCTTGTTCAAGTGCCATCACTGCAAAAATACGATAGTATTCTTGCGTCAGGCATTGCGGGCAATGGAAGTGCTGAA
>CAXUGH010000022.1:16289-29897 GCA_964250365.1 uncultured Ktedonobacteraceae bacterium | reverse complement strand
GTCCCAGTGGACCAGGAAAAGGTGGCTTATCCAACCCCGGAAGTTCGCGCCCAAGTTTGACACAATACACTATTCGTGCCATGATTAAAGCTCCTTACGAATCGCCATATACGTTATAGATGATACCACAATATGCAAGATAATAGAACACCACAAAGACCACGCGTCCTCTTCTTCGGCATGCAAGGTAGCTTCTCAACTCCATCGTTGCAAGCTTTGCTCGCCAGCTATATCGACATATGCGCCGTAGTCGCTCCAGCCACACCTATTCCTGGTTGTAGTCAACAGGCCATACAACGACGAGAGCAACCGCATGGAAAACGCTCCTCGCTTCCCCTCGTATCGCAACATCCCTCAATTATAGAGATTGCCTGGAAGCACAACATTCCCGTATGGGAGGTGAGCCGCCTATCGGATTCTACCGTGTATGAAACGTTAGCAGCATACGAGCCAGATATACTCTGTGTTGCCTGCTTCTCGCAGCGTATTCCTCGCTCTATTCTCGATCTGCCACGCCTCGGATGCCTCAACGTGCATCCATCACTACTGCCTGCTCATCGCGGACCCGTGCCGCTATTCTGGACATTTCGCAACGGTGAAGCAACAACGGGTGTCACCATTCACTATCTCGCCGAAACAATGGACACAGGCGATATTCTCGCTCAACAGACAATACCCGTACCAGAAGGCATCGACTATGACCAGCTAGAGATGCAATGCGCCACCATCGGCGGCACTCTGCTCACTCACGTTGTCTTCGCTCTCTACGAAGGCCGTGCAACTGCAACGCCACAGGATGAAGCAAGAAGTAGCTATGAATCCTTTCCTACGCACGACGACTTTATCATGAACGCAGAAGAGTGGGATGCTCGACACGTTTACACCTTTGTCAACGGCGTCAAATACTGGGACGAGCCTGTTGAGATACATACAAACGGCGAAGTACTTTTCACGCGAGAATGTGTTTCTTATAGCCGAGAAGTTCTATATAAACAGACAGAAACTCTGCAATCATCACCTGAGCGTGAGCGAGAGATAGCATGTCGCAACGGGCTGGTAAAAATTCGGTTACTTGAACAATAATAGGTCATATGTCACTGTTACAATACTTGAAGATAGCGTAGTCTCTGCACATAAAGGCGAAAAGACTACGCTATCTTTAGTAATGAGAGAGTATGTGATGAATACAAACGCTATTATCGCTCTTTGCTCCCTGTTCAGCTTTTCATTTGCACTGATAAGCTTCGCATTGGCACTACTTTCTCGGTGGGGCATATATCATCAACAATCCGTGCCTGTTTTCCTGCTCATTATAGCGAGTGTATTTCTATTCACGTCAATCGTGGGCACTGTAAATGTAGTACAGCGCATGAATAGCAACACTCACGCTATAGAAACACCAACACCGCTACCTGCACAGGCACAGCTTATTCTCGAACAGTTGAATTTGCAGGGTAGAGTCTATGCTCGTACTAGCCTGAGTGCTAGAGATGGAAGAGTTAATTGGCAACATGCCCTATCGGGTGCTTGTCAACAGGAGGCAGGTGAAAATAGTGAAATCATTTACACAGGCACTGTCGTTGACAACGACATTGTGTATTCCAAGATGGCCTATCCAACTAAGGGCTTGATATGTCTCTCAGCTACCTCTTTGAAGGATGACACTCTGCTATGGCAAAAACCCTTCAAATCTTCTCAGTCTGCTGATAACCTGCGTGCAGGTAGCGATGAAGAATGGAAATTGCTGGTCGTTGCTGGGAGGGCATACTTCTTTGTAGACAACGATGTCTATGTAGTACGCACTACGGATGGATCAGTACAGCGTATTGTACGCGCAACGAAAGTTGGCAATGAAGAAGGCGACATATTTAGTTTCGTAGTATACAATAATATCCTTGCACTTGATTATGGATTTTCTACCGCAACGAGTTCGCTTGGCGATCAAATCGTTGTGCAACGTGTCGATAGCGGTACTGTGTTGTGGAAAAGTACATTAGGTCAATATCAAACACCGTTGCTCCTCTCAGGGAAAACGCTTGTCGCACAAAGCAATGAGACGGGCGGACTAATTGGATTGAATCTCACCAGTGGAGCAGTTTTGTGGAGATCATCTCTCGAAAATCTCACCATTTTCGCTTATTCGGCGTCTCAGGAGCGAGTGTATCTACGTGCTAATGATCGTGCAACCGATGACCGGACGCGAGCAAGCACATTCGTCTATGCCATGAGCAGTTCCAATGGGCAAACGCTCTGGAAGGTTGCCGTTGATCCGTGGGATGGAAATGCGCCAACGGAGGCTGATGGTGTGACATATATCGCTGATACGAATGCTCTGCTAGCTGTACGTGCGACTGATGGAAAACTTTTGTGGCAGTATAAGGAAACGCCACATGCAGCTACATCTCTAGCCGTAGATTTCTACACAAAAATACACTTTGCACAGCCTATTGTAGAAAATGGAGTACTGTTCGTCACGCTCTCAGCATCTGCCAACGATCCACGCTACCTGAAACTTCTTCCCAGTTTCACTCTAGGTCAAGACCAGCCGCGCGATGGCGTACTGGCACTACGAACTAGCGATGGTTTTCGCTATTGGTTTCATGAAATTCAAGACGCACACCTGTTGACCGTGCGATAATAAATGAGAATATCTACATCACGATTCTCAGAAATGCGATACGAGAGGATAATCTTCTATGGCTCTAGGTACATGGTGGCGCGGCGACACTTTACCCAATCTGCCCACACTGCCGTCATTTTCGATACATACAACCGAAGACAAACAACTGCTTGCAAAACTGAACAATCTATCGCTACAGGAAGTGAACAATCGTTTCCAGACAGGCAATTTCGCCTATCTCGCGTACATCGAAGAGGTCGTCGTTGCCTATGGATGGGTTTCTGCACAAAGCGCAGGTGTGAGCGAAATTTCTCTATCGTGGAGCATACCGCCACAAAATCTCTATCTCTGGGACTTTCAGACGCTTCCCGAATGGCGTGGGCGCGGTATCTATCCCCACTTCCTGCAAGCCATTCTCCGCGCCGAAATGCATGTTGCCGAACGCTTCTGGATTCTCTACGCCCCCGGCAACGAGGCGGCAGAGCATAGCATCCGCAAAGCTGGTTTTCAGTTCCTCGGCGAACTCGTACTCACTCATGGACGCGTAACAGGTTTCATGCTTTTCGAGAAGAGCGAACGCGCTTTGGCGGGTGCTGCCTTTATGCAACTGCCTATTGATGTACATGAGTAAGATAACGCGATCTCAGCGGTATAGCTGAATTGCTTGACTGCTTCTTGCATAGGCGTATCCTCTTGTGGACATTGTTGGAATGCTCAAGATTTAAATGACTGCAAATCCACACTCTCATCCGCCAGTGCCGACTCCGAAAGTCGAACGCGCTTCGCGATCAAATCTTGACACACTCGCAAATCAGAATCAGCCTCTAGTTCTGGGTCGCCGCCACGATTTAGCCCGAATGCTGCTTGCATAACGCCCTCTTTCAGATAGAAGGCAAGGAACTTTTTACTGTCATAGCTACCGCGTACCACAATGCGCTCCCACTTCTGAGTCAGTCCCACGTATTCTATTTTGTGTTCGTACTGATCGGACCAGAAGCTGTAGATGTAGTCATATGCCTGTAGCTTGCCGAGAACCGCACGCGCTACGGCTTGCCCTTGCTTTTCCGCGTTGTTGTAATGCTCGACCCGCGCTCTGCCAAAGACGGGATGAAGTACGTTGGCTACGTCTCCGGCGGCAAAGACATTGGGTATGTTCGTCTCGCAACGCTCATTCACGAGTATCCCGTTATCCAAAGCAATTCCACTGTCCTTCAGTACATCTACAACTGGCGTGATGCCAACGGCGGCGACAACCATATCACAATTCAGCCGTTTTCCCTGAGCTGTCAACACATGCTCAACGCGTTCGTTGCCCTCGAAGCTCGTTACATGGTCATTCATCACAAGCTGGACTCCATGCTCACGATGAATCGCCGCAAGTGTAGTGGCAGCCTCATCGCCGAGGACTTTGGTAAGCGGTGCTGAACCAGAGAGGACAACCGTGACATCAAGACCCATCTGGCGCAACGAGGCGGCTACCTCAGACCCAATAAAGCCCATGCCGACGATCACAACACGCATTCCAGGTTTAGCTGCTTGTCGGATCGCATCGCTCTCCGCAATTGTGCGTAGCTGATAGATACCTGCTAGCGTCGCTCCAGGCACCGAGAGATTTCGATTTTTCCCACCAGTGCAGAGTATCAGCTTGTCATAGTCTACTGTTGTACCATCTTCGAGCCGTACCTGTTTGTGGTTCACATTTACCTGTTGCACCGTGACTCCATGCCGGAACTCAATGTTGTGCTTGCCATACCAATCGGCAGGTTTCACGTACCAATCATTAAGCCCTTCCTCACCGCGCAAATACGTTTTAGACAATGGCGGACGCCCAAAAGGAATGCCCGACTCCGTGCCTAGGAGTAGAACACGTCCTTGCCATCCCTCTTCTCGTAATGTTACCGCCGCATTGCCTCCAGCCATACCCGCACCGACAATGACTACTGTTTGCTCGCTTGTCTTGTCAACGTTCATCCTAAGAGTCCTCTCATAGACGTATTACAAAAATCGTTCCAGATGGTCACCCCTCATAATTGGCGCAACATCGTACATATTCAACTTAGTGGCGTGCTGAACATCCCCTCCAAAACCTTTCTCGCGTAGTTCGCGCCCACTCTCACATTCCCATAGCACGTTCGCAAGGTCATTCCGCACATGCAAAAACGCGCCTTCGCAGACACGCGCTTCGGGCGACTTCTCTAACTGTAGGTAGGATAGAATAGCACCTGCACCCAAATAATCCTCAATCGCGACGCGCAATGTCCCATCCTCTGTTGGCGTTCTCCAACGCTCACCGCATGCAATCACAGTCACGTTTAATTGCTGCTCTTCAACAACCTGTGACACTGCCACAGCCACCGCTTGAGCATTGACCAATGCTCCCACAAAAAGATAAGGCACCTGACGCGCATAATGGCTACAGGTTGCGCCATTGGGAGAAGCCAGCACAACTCTTGTTCCCGACTCGATATCTACAAAGGTACTCGGCGAGAGCGAGAAACACCCTTTTTCTGGCACATCACGGCGTCGATGTACCGCAGCCTCTCCACCAATGCGCTGTGCGAACGCTGAAGCATCCTCATCCTCTGTACATGGATAGATAATGCCGCCATAATATACAGCGGTAGTCGCGGCTGTAGAAAAACTCAGTACATCGACGATCACAAGCACATCGCCACGCTCTACCGCTTGCTGAGTGCCATGTCGTCCCCAATCGAGCCAACAACGATAAGAATTTTGTGTATTCATTCAATTTTTAACGATTAAGCGCAGGCAACACTTCATTAACAAGCATCTCAAGCGTCGTCAATTGCGGAAAGCCACCACAGCTTAGCATGAAGTAGTCAACACCCAACTCAATAAATGGCTGCATCTGCTCAATCAACTGTGCAGGTGTGCCGACGAAGGCGTTGGCGGAACTGATGCCCATTGTATTCAACGCTTGTACATCCGCTTCGGTGGGAGCGCAAAGGCAACCACCAAACCATGTACGGCGTAGTGTTTTGCTGTCTCGTCCAACGGCACTACAGGCGCGTTCACACTCCTCGACCTGTGAACGATAATCGTTGATCCCTGTCCACGACACATTCCACCAATCGGCATGTCGTGCTACTAGACGAAGCATGCGTGGCTTAGAGCCGCCAATCATAATCGTTGGGAGCGGGTCGGGTTTCGGCTCGGCATAGGCGTTTTTGACTTGATAATGCTTGCCCTCAACCGTTGCCTGTTTGTCGTGCCACAACGCCTTGATAATTTGCAGCGTCTCCTCTAGCTCCTCGACACGCACGCCAGCCGAAGGATAATCATAGCCATAGGCCAGATATTCGTCCTCTTTCCAGCCTGCACCAATGCCCAGGATGAAGTGTCCACCACTCAGAAATTGAAAAGTCGCCACCATCTTTGCCAGTAATGCAGGATTGCGAAACGATTGAGAAAGCACGGCATGCCCGAAATCGAACTCAGGATGTTGTGCTGCGTAATACGTGAGCGCAGTCCATCCTTCGAGGAGCGCATTATCATTAAACTGTAGGTGATCGGTCAGCCATACAGAGTCGAAACTCCCTCTAATAATATCAAATCCTTGATTAACGGTTGCTAGAAAAGGACCTCGTTCCTGTCCACGCGGTCCGCTAGAGATTGTCCAACCAAACTGAATACGTGCCATGAGTTTTTCCTTTATACAATTGTGCTTGCTGTCATTCAAATTGTATCACCATATCAACTCCAAAAAGTTCCCAACTGGAACAAATATTTCCTTTCCTACCATCAGTTCTTGCGTGCCGCTATCTGCTCAAACACTGCAATTGCTTCAGCGGCTGTGGGCGGCATGAGGACGTTATTGTCGGCAAAATCTTGCGCTTGTGGGTAGCCACTGTTACGAATATCCTCTGCTGCTTGCTGAAGGTCGTAGTTTGTTTTCCGTAGCATAATTTGGGGACCGAGTAAGAGCCAGTAGGCTCCTGGTTCTCCGTAAGGCATTCCTACACTGCCAGCGTTCACAATCTCTTTATTATCCAGGTTTCGATCAAACTGCATATGTGTATGTCCACACACGATAATAGCTGGCTTTACTCCGACCAATATTTCTCGCAGGCGTACCTCTGGTGTAGCAGCCGTAATAATCTCTTCGTCGCTACGTGGGGAACCATGACAGAATAGCACGTCTCCTAGATTGTCAATCGGAAGTATGACTTGCTTTGGAAGCTGTGCAAGAAAATTGCGATGTCTGTAACTCAATTGTTTTGCTGTCCACAGCGTGACCTCTCGAACATCCTCTGGCAGATTCTCATCCAGCGGAAGGCCATCGAATGCCGTAACTGCTTCACGATCAGCATTGCCTTGAATACAATAGACCTTACTTTCAAGCTCTAATAGACGATCTAATGTTGCCCTCGGCATCGGCCCCGAAACGATGTCACCCCCGACAAGAATTAAGTCCGGTGAGATCTCTGAAATTTCCTCAAGCACAGCATTGAATGCTGGCAAATTCCCATGTATGTCGTAGATAGCAGCGACCTTCATGAAACTACTCCTCTTAGCTGTAGTATGCGCCTACTCAAAACATAGCTCATTTTGTGTGCAAAGAGAAGGCAAAATATATGCTTGTAGCATTGCTAGCTAAGATAAGTCTTGGAGTAACTGGTCAATATCTTTGTTAAAATATCTTTGTTATTCCAAAATCAATATTAGTAATATAAATTATGAATAAATGATATAGTATTTAGAATATAATTTGATAAAAAGTTGACAAGAACGTTTACCTATGGTATGTTTTTGACGTAACTTATTTCTTATAATCGAAAGAAGGAGTCAAAGATGGCAAAGACACAGCTTGTACTTGACGCAAATACCCGCGAAGAGATTCTTGAACGGCTTTTGGAGAAAATTCGCGAACACTATGTGTTTCCTGATGTCGCGCAGCAAGTGGAGGAAGACCTGTGGCGTAGATTAAGTGCTGGTGAATATAACTCTCTTACTACCGTAGAACTGTTTTGCCTATTTGTTACAGCGCATTTGCAAGAGGTTAGTCATGACAAGCACTTTTTCCTAATTTACCACCCTAAAGGACGACCTACTTCAGAACAGGATAATGCTCATGAAGTTGGAATGCTTCAAAACTTCGGCTTTCAGCGAGTGGAGAGATTGCAAGGTAATATTGGTTATCTCGATTTACGCAGCTTTTATCCTGCCGAGATTGGCGGGGAAACAGCAGTCGCGGCTATGAATTTTCTATCTCTTAGCAGTACTCTCATCATTGATCTACGCTACAATGATGGTGGAGAGCCGTCCATGATAGCTTTACTGTCAAGTTATCTGTTCGACGGTGAGCCTATACACCTCAATGATTTTTACCGACGTTTCACTGAGAGTACGCAACAATCGTGGACACTGCCCTATGTTCCTGGTCGTCGCTATGGTGTTCATAAGCCGGTGTATGTGCTGATTAGTGAGCAGACCGCTTCTGCCGCTGAAGAGTTTGCATATAATCTCAAGAACTTACATCGCGCTATACTTATTGGAAAAAGGACGGCAGGAGGAGCGCATCCAATGGAGGCGTTCTGGATTCACCCAGCTATCGAGGCTTTTATTCCAGCTTGGCGTGCTATCAACCCTCTTACTGGTACAAACTGGGAAGGTACAGGCGTGGAACCAGATATTGATGCATCCTCTGAGGATGCGCTGAAAGTGGCCTATGCTCATGCTCTTGAAGACGTGCTGAAGAGTCCAGGTAAAATGTCAAAGGATGTGCTAAAGAATTTGCTTCAGGAAGCGAAAGCCGCGCTAGCGACTCTTTAGCGGTGTGATGTCGATTTTGCATGACAGGGGCAAGCCCTGTCACTACTATATCCCGTTTTGACGCTTACGCGTCTATAGTAGTGACAGGGTTTGCCCCTGTCATGTCGCTAGGCAACCTGTAAATCGCCTTATCATGCTTTATTTATCTGTTGACTTCTCTTCTCAAAAAAGAGAAAATAAGTACTAATAAATATAAACACAAATTTCTTTTTTCAATATGAAAGGACTTGATGCATGCAGGTCATCTTTGCAGGTGGAGCAAGTGGCGTCGGAGCAAGTTGTGTTGCAATTGAGCTAGCCGACCAGTGGATCGTCGTCGATGCTGGTGTGCGTGTAGACCGTAAGGCCGACCCTTTGCCTGACCTTGCTTTGTTGGAGGGGAAGGATGTCCGCGCAATCTTTGTCACACACGCGCATGCCGACCATATTGGTGCCCTGCCACTGCTGCATCAAGCGTTTCCTAAAGCTCCCATTTTTGCCTCGCGTGCAACTGGTTTGCTCATGGAGGTCATGCTTGCCGACGCACTAAAAATCATGACGCGTCGCGCCGTTGAAGAGATGGAGCTACCCCTCTTTCCACAGGAGATGGTGGCAAGCATGCTCAATATGCTTCGCCCACTACCCGTTGGCGAATCCATCACACTCACCGAGCTACCAAATGTGACGATTCATGCCAGCCGTGCCGGACATATCGCGGGTGCTGTGAGCCTCGGCTTCAAAGCACCCGACGGCTCAATCGTTGTTTCAGGCGATATCAGCATCACACCACAGCGCACCGTACTGGGAGCGGTTGCTCCACCTATGAAAAGCTGCGACATGCTGATTCTGGAATCGACCTATGGAGCGCGTCTGCACCCTAATCGACAGGGCGAAGAACAACGTCTTGCTCAGGCTGTTGCCGATGGTCTTACACGCGGCGGACATGTGCTGATTCCCTGTTTTGGTTTGGGACGTGGACAAGAACTCGTATTGCTCTTGCAAGCGGCTCAAGACAAAGGCCAGATACCGCAATTTCCCATCTATGTTGATGGTCTGGTACGCCGCGTCTGCTCAACCTATATGCTGCTACCAGAAGCACTCACACCTACACTGCAAAGACAAATTCGCAAGGGCTACACACCCTTTACAGGCCCGAACGTCTCGTTTGTGCGTGATGAGCGTGACCGTGAGCGTATTCTCGCTGGCTCCCCTGCCTGTATCGTTTCCAGTTCAGGTATGCTCACAGGTGGTCCCAGCGTCTGGTTCGCCGAGCGGCTCGTCTCGAATCCCAACGCCTCCATTCTCATCACTGGTTATCAGGACGAAGAGTCGCCGGGGCGCAAACTGCTCGACCTTGCCGAGCAAAAGAAAAATACGCTGGACATAAATGGTACGACTTTTCAGGTGCAATGTCAGGTTGCGAAGTATAGCCTCTCCGCGCATGCTGATGGCAGCGAACTAGCAGCATTCGCCGCTTCTGTCCGTCCCAAACAGGTCGCGCTTGTGCATGGCGATGAAGAGGCACGTCTCGCGCTACGCACAAAATTAACCGATACAGAGGTGCTTCTACCTGCCAATGGTTCCTCACTGGCAGTACAACACGGCAAACGTTCCGCGTCACGCACGACAAAGGCCGAAGGCGTCACGCTCTCGAAACTTCCTGTAGGCATAGGGCAGGATAGAACGTTCGAGTGGAAGTACGTCGAAGAGCTATGGAACGCGGTCACTCAGGTCTCTTCGATGCGTATCGTCACGGCACGCGAACTCGCCCTCGTCTGGTACGGGCAGATTGTGCAGGAGGAGCAGGACGAAGAGGTGCTGGAAGACCTTACACGCGACATCATGTACGTTCTCGCTGAAGACTACGAGCAAAAATACTTTGTGCGCCAGAACGCCCTCACCGAAGCCTACCGCGTGCGTGGGCAACGTGAAGAGTCACCACAGGATGTTATCACCGACCTTGTGGGGCAGATATTCCTGCTGCAAGTCAACTTTGAAAGCACCAAGCCTGCTCTGTGTCGAGCGATTGAGCCTGTCGCCAATGTGCGCGTCTCGCTCCCACGTAGTGTCTCATCTGAACGCACGCGCTATTCCTTCTCGGCTCTGCTCGACGTGCTGGGACCAGTGCCACAGGATAAAGAGGATGTGCCACACGGCGTTCTGCTCGAAGAACTGGTACGTGCGGCGCGACGCATTCGTAGAACAATCTCGCCACAGAGCATGGCGCGACAGTGCCGCGAGGGTGCCTCGTACACGCTTGGCGATATGTGTGAGATTGCTGGTGTCTCCTCACAATCGTTGGAGGAGCGGCTTGCGGTTGCGAAGGTTTTGCACAAACACCCACAACTGTTCATGCTCAAGACACCCTTTATGGAAGGCGATGGCACCGCTCTCTACTGTCTCGCCCCCGAATGGCAAGAGGCGTTGACCGAGCCAGAGGAGCAGATGCGCCCCGATCAGCACGGTATTCTTGAGATTCTCGAACGCTATATCGGAACACCATCCGATCTCTACAAACGTAGCATCGACCCCGAAACGGGCGATGTCACGCTCTCATTTCACTTTCCCGACGTGGCATGGCTACAATATAAAGATGCTCTGGAAGCCGCCGCCGATGAAGCTGGCATCATGATTACCATTGCTCCCAATGCTCATCAAGGCATGCTTGCGGCAATGGCGGGCAAGTTCATGCCAAAGGGCTTGATGGCGCGAGGTGGTCCCTCGTTCTATCCCGAACATCGCTTACTCCAACTCATGTACGTTGGACAGGCACCACAGGAAGCCATCGCGGAAGCGCAGGAAGAGTTTCGCGCAAAAACGGGCTGGGAGGTAGAGTACATTGGTGATGGAGGCGGAACTGCTTTATCGCAATCTAAAAGAGTTCTAGCACCGCCCCCCATAAGCAGAGTTCCGATTGCTCCACCACCACAAAAAAAGCCTCATCAGAAACGCTATAATCAGCAGCTAGCATTGCAGGTTGCTCTTCATGAACTGAACAACCTCCCCGGCTACTATAAAACAGGTGCCGATGTCAACAACTACATTCTGATACCGCGTTTCTACTTTCCCGATGTCGCCCAGACGCGCTACGCCGACATACTCGCGCGAATCGAGGAAAAGACAGGTTGGAGCGTACAACTCTATCCAAGTGTGAATCAAAACGCCCTCATGGATATGGCCTTACGCGTCTTGCCCGATGGCCTCGTCAGCAACAACACGCCATCGCTCTACCAGAGCCAGCGCATCGTCAATGTGGCATGTTCGGGAACAGCCAGCGCGGATGAAGTAGCTGCCTCCCAACAGAATTTTGAGGAAGAGACGGGCTGGCAACTAGAGATACAGCTACCTGCTCAAGCACAGGCCAACGGTAGCATATCACAAGGTGAGGCTATGGCTCTCGCAACCGCTACGTTCAGCGATGCCACCGACTTTTACCGCCTAGGCATAGACACCAATCGCAAAGTTCTGTGGCTGCACTTCCACTTTCCCGATGCTGCCCGCAAACGCTACGCCCAGCAAATCCTCGACCTCGAAGCCCGAACCGGCTGGCACGTAGACCTGCACGCCAACGCGCACCAGAAAGCCCTCGTCGATGTCGCACGTCGCCTCCTACCCGATACCGTCGGCATCATGGGCAAATCAATTCATCAGCAACTCAAAACGCTCCGCCTCACCTGTACCGGTAGTATTAGCGGCACCGATTTGGACGACATTCAAGAGCGATTCTTGGAAGAGACAGGATGGCGACTCGATTTAGTGGTGAGCGTCACAGCATGAAAGGTAGGAGTCAATTTATCGTATCCAACGAGCGATCATGAACATTTACCAAATAATCTCGTTAGCCTGGACAGGGAGCCCGCACGGGCCTCCCCTACATGTTTCCCTCTATCTCTATATGTAGGGGAGACCCTTGCGGTCTCCCTGTCCATTGCAATATATCCCGACCAGGAGTTACGCATGCCCCTCAATTCACCCTCCGCAGAAACAGTAGAGCAACCCATCGTCGTTCGTAATAGCAAGTGGAAGTTGCTCCTCATGTGGCTCTTATCATTGGCATTTGTGCTTATGGGTCTCTTGATGGTTATTAGCAGCAGTCATGATTCAAAAAATTTCTATGTAGGATTGCTTGCAATGAGCTTTTTCGGACTGGGCTTGCTCGTTTTCCTTTTGCAGATGTTTACCCCCTCAATTATTCTTACGATTGACAGCGAAGTAATACACAGTTTTTACTCTTTCTGGCGTCCAATTACTATTAAATGGCAAGAGGTAAATAGCATCTCTTCAACCAGAAGTATCCGCTCTCGTACTTATCTTACTTTTAACGTATCCGTTTCCTCTAAATTTGAGATGTACTACATTGCACGCAATTTCAAATCCGGTAAAGTTCCTTTCACCATGAGGAGTACTCATGGCTTTGGGGCAGATATTAGCGTTTCACTGGTGGCAGCTACCCTCTCTTATATGAAGATCATAGCCCTGATTCAGCAGCGATATGCAGACCAGATCAAGCAATATCATATCCACTTTTGGGAAAACTAAAGCCTCTCTAAAACTCGTTGCATACAGGGTCGTTCCTGACCGCTTTCAGTGCTATCATAGCAAGAGAAAACACTAATGAAAAAATAGGAGCAACATAATGGCAGACACACAATCGGTACAGACAGGTTTTGCAGAGGTAAACGGCACAACATTGTATTACGAGGTTGCCGGTTCAGGGCACCCATTCATTCTCGTTCACGGACACCTTTTAGATAGGAGATCGTGGGACGACCAGTTCGCTGTCTTCGCCCAACGCTATAGAGTCGTCCGTTACGATCAGCGTGGCTTTGGCGATTCAGGGTTGATTACGAAAGGCGAGTCTTATTCTGCTCGCCAGGACCTCTACGAATTGATGAAATTCCTGGGCATCGAGAGTGCCTATCTGATGGGAGTCTCAGGTGGTGGCTCGCTGGCTATCGACTTTACGCTTGAGCATCCTGAGATGATAGACGCGCTGATCCCGGTCACGGCAGGTGTGAGCGGATTTCAGCCATCGGAAGAAGATATGAAAGCGAATCCAGAGGTTGTGCGTATGTTTACGGGCTTGAATGAAGCATTTGAGAAGCACGACAATGCGCGAGCGGTTGAGATTTCGCTAGAATTGTGGACGGACGGACCAGGGCGTCTACCAAAGCAGGCGGCTCCCGAAGTGCGCGAACGAGTGCGCGAGATGACAA
>CAXUGH010000022.1:15054-16279 GCA_964250365.1 uncultured Ktedonobacteraceae bacterium | reverse complement strand
AAACCTGGGCGCTATATCACAACACCCAACTGTAAGCCTCCAGACCACGGGGCCCACGCCGAGACGCCACCTGTGCCATTAGAGCCGCCAGCCGTTGAGCGTCTGTCACAGATTAGTGTACCCACACTCGTCATTCTCGGTGAGTTAGACGCTCCGAATCCACTCGCAACATTGACAGCAGAGATTCCAGGTGCGAAAAAGGTGGTCATGGCAGAGACTGCACATCACCCCTTCATGGAGAAGCCAGCCGAGTTCAACCAGATTGTGTTAGATTTTCTGGCATCGCTCAAGTCATAGTAAACAAAGAGCCTCCATCGCATGATGAAGGCTCTTTCATTACGCATCTAAGAATTTAGCGAGCAGTTGGAGTTACACGAGCTGTCGCTGTATCGTGAATGAAGAAGCCAACGGCAATCTGTACAATACCAACGACGAGGTGTAGCACGTTGTCCGCACCGTTGACGTAGGTGAGGCCGAGCAAGCGCATGTCGCCCATCATGCCAAAATGCAGTGCAGGAATGAGACCCGCAATACCAAGCACAAGGTAGAGAATACCGAAAACTTGGTTGTAACGACGTGACCAACCCGTAAAGGCGGCGGCAAGACCTGCTAGACCAATCACTAGGTGAATGATGTTGTGAATGACATCAACGCCAAAGCCAAGCACATAGTTTGGCTGCATGCTTGACGTGGCAAAGAAGCCAAGAATACCTACGAGTGTAAAAACGACACCTAGAACTAATGCTAGAATCCTGTTTGGTGTCCATGTTCCGTTCATAATTTTCTCCTGTAATACTGATGAAAATTGCATAGGCAATATGCCTGATGTCTAGTAATACGCCGTAAAGTGCAAATTGGATGTCTCAAATTGTGTCAAAATTCATTTCTTTGTTTTTCAGCATGTCTTGTCATATCAACGGCGTATTCAAAAATGCTTGACTCCTTTGTCTAAAGGAATTATACTTATTCCATAAAATCATAGAAATCGTTGCGAGGGACAAATTTCCTTTACTACAAGCGAGCAGCGAGTCGGAGATGGTGAGAGTCCGACAATCTTGTATCATGGAAAGTGCCTCCCTCTGGTCTACAGAGAAAAGTTAGCAGTAGTGTAGACCACGATGCAGGACGAACGCCTCTTTATAAGACGCTACTAATCCGCGCCGGAAGCCTTCCGTTACCACAAGGCAAGGCATCGAACATATGCATAGCATCGTTCCGTGCCTAT
>CAXUGH010000022.1:0-14954 GCA_964250365.1 uncultured Ktedonobacteraceae bacterium | reverse complement strand
AAACGGGGGCACATTGAATTAGCAGGTAGTCCGCTCGTCGTTCCTGGAGGTAGTACATCTTTTATTATCGCCGGTATGCAACCTTTGCTCCCGTATCTACGAGGACAGCAGACGCCACCAGCACTCCGCTTAACTTCGCTACAACGTTGTCTACGTAGCGATGATGCCGACGCGGTAGGCACAAATGCGCGAAAAAACACCAGCTTTTTCATGCTAGGTAACTGGTCAATCGGAGACTACGGTAAGCATGAAGCAATCGGCATGGCACTTGACCTGCTGCTCAACGACTTTGAGTTAAATCAGAACAGTCTTTGGATCACTGTGTTTGTAGGCGACGAGCGGTTACATCTTCCACTAGATGAGGACGCAATAGAGAATTGGTTGAGTGTAGGCATACCACGTGAGCGTATCGTGCCGTTGGGAGTCGATGATAACTTTTGGACGATGGGCGAAACAGGTCCCTGTGGTCCGAACTCGGAGATTTTTGTGGATCGTGGCGTTGCATTTGGGTGTGGTGAGGTAACGTGTCGTCCTGGCTGTTCATGTGATCGCTTCCTGGAAATATGGAATCTCGTCTTTATGCAGTACGAACGTTTCCAGGATGGACACATCGAACGCTTGCCACAGCGCAACATCGACACAGGTATGGGACTTGAGCGCACGATGTCGGTGTTGCAAGATACCGAGTCGGTTTTCACAATTGACCTGTTCCAATCCGCGAACTCGCGCTTGTTGGATTTTGCGCCATATGGTAGCGGAGGTAGTGAAACATTAGAGCGGCTTGCCAGGAGAAGAATAGTAGACCATGTTCGTGCGTCTCTTCTGGCTGGTTTGGCAGGTGTCGAGCCAGGGCGCGATGGTCGTAGTTCTGTAGTGCGCCGTCTGATTCGCCGTGCTGCATTACAGGGGCGTATGCTGGACATTGACCGACCGTTCTTGAGCGAATTGGTCGCCCCATTAGCAGACGCGCACGGAACACTCCTCACTCCAGAGGAACACACACGTATACTAACGATTGCACGAGGCATTGCCGACGAAGAAGTCCGCTTTGAGCGCGTCCTGACCGTTGGCTTAAAATACCTATCGCAACTTGAACCTGACGAGCAGGGACGTATTCAAGGATCAGCCCTCTTCGCCTTACATGCGGAAAAAGGCTTCCCATGCGATCTTGCCGCAGAGATACTCACGGAACGAGGTCTCACAATAGACTGGTCAACTTATGAACCAGCATTGGAAGAGCATAAGCGTGTGAGCCGTGTAAGTGTAGAGCGTCATTTTCACAATGCGTAGTTTCAGGAGCAAGAATATATTCACATAAAAATTGACAGCCTCTGTCAATTTTTATGTGAATATATTCTTGCTAGCTTGCTATTCATACCTGTCAAGTGGTATTCTCTATAGATAACCGCACAATTCCCTACCCTCTTTTGTTCAGTTAAACACTGTGTTTGGTAACACTCAAACGTAAGGGAAGGTTACTCATGACGTTATTTCCTCAACATCGTCCAGTTACACTCGCGCGTCGAGGAGTGGTTGCCGCCCCTCATTATCTAGCAGCCGAAGCAGGGCTAGATGTATTGAAAAGAGGTGGCAATGCTATCGACGCAGCCATCGCAACTAGCGCGATGCTTCAAGTCGTCTATCCCTTTGTATGTGGCTTGGGTGGCGATGTCTTCATGCTAATCTATGACGCCAAAAGTGGAGGGCTATACGGTCTCAACGGAAGTGGACGCTCGGCACAAGCGGCAACGATTGAACGCTATCACGAACTTGGCTACACAACAATGCCAACGCTTGGCATTCATACCGTCACCGTTCCCGGTTGTGTCAGTGGCTGGAATGCAGCTATGGAGCGATTTGGGAGTCTCAGTTTAGCCTCGGTTCTCGCCCCTGCAATCTCCTATGCCGAGGAGGGTTTTCCAGTGGGGCCGGGATTGCATACCGCCTTGGCACGTACAAGTACGAGAGCAGAAATTCATCGTTCATGGCACGCTCATTTTCTTCCAGACGCTACCGTTCCACCTGTTGGCGCAATTGCTCGCTTTCCGACGCTCGCGCGAACGCTACGTACTATTGCTACGAACGGTGCCGAGACGTTTTATCGTGGCGAGATTGCGGAACAGATAGCCGCGTTCTTCGCACGAGAAGGCGGGCTAATCACTCAGGATGACCTTGCACATCATCAAAGTGATTGGGTGACACCTCTCAGCGTTCCATTCGCAGATATGAGAGTGTATGAATTACCGCCCAACACGCAAGGAGTCACTGCTCTACAAATGCTAGGTATCGTTGATTCACTTCCCCTTGGCTATAACCCACTCACACCGAAAACTATCCATCTCTCAGTGGAGGCCAAAAAACTCGCCTTTGCCGACCGTGCGGCATATCTTACCGATCCAGCATTTATGCAAGTCATTCCAGAGGAACTTATCGACCCTAACTATCTTGCACGGCGACTTATGCTGATTGATCCAGCACATGCACAGCCTTCGTTCGCACCAGGGAGCTTTACGGGTGATACTGTCTATCTCTGTGCGGCTGATCGTAATGGCAACGTTGTATCGCTCATCCAGAGCAACTACATGGGATTTGGGAGCGGCGTCGTAGTCGATGATACGGGGATTGTTCTGCATAATCGCGGTGCCTACTTTTCGCTCGACCCGAATGCCGCCAACGCACTTGCACCATCGAAGCGCACTCTGCATACGCTGATTCCTTCGATGGCACTACGCAACGGGCGACCCGCGATAGTCTTCGGCACAATGGGCGGCGATGGGCAGGCGCAGACGCATCTACAAGTCTACACAGCAATAGCACGCTTCGGGCTGAATATGCAGCAGGCCATCGAGCTTCCGCGCTGGATTCATGGAGATACAACCGAAGGCGAGACGCTGCTTATGGAGAATCGCTTTCCCGCGCGAACGCTGGACGCACTTCGTCGGCTAGGTCATTCCGTACAGGAAGATGAGGCGTGGTCCAGTACAATGGGACACGCGCACGGCATTATCTTTGACGCCGCTACGGGAGTCATGCAAGGAGGTTCAGACCCACGCGCGGAGGGAGTCGCGGCTGGTTGGTGAGATATATGCAAGTTATATCGTATATCAATTATCCCTATACATCGAAATAGTTGGGCGTAGCAATACGCTAGTTCTTGGAGGAACTGCAGATGTTATACGAGATATTGTATGATAGGTTGAAAATCAGTCATACGAAGAAGGCCATTCCCTTCCTAGCACTTATCTTTCTTGCACTCACCACCATCTTTGCTGCCTGTGGCGGATCCACATCGCCTACCCAAACGAAAACAGGAGGCAACCTCAGCGTAGGACTGGACTCTGATGTTGTAACCCTCGATCCTTTGAAGTCGAGTGCCCTCGTTGATCGTCAGGTGATGTTGAACATCTATGATACATTAGTCAAGGTCAATGCACAAAATGCTCTCGTGCCAGACCTTGCAACGTCATGGTCATACAAAACGCCTACAGAGCTTGTGTTTACGTTACGTAGCGGCGTAACCTTTCAAGATGGTACCCCCTTTAATGCTGATGCCGTTGTCTTCAATATCAACCGAATACTTACCACGCCATCATCACCACGACTAAGCGAGGTTTCGAGTGTGAAATCTGTTCAAGCAGTCGATTCTTCCCACGTCCAATTTAATCTCAAGAAAGCATTTTCGCCGCTTTTAGCTGCATTAACTGATCGTGCAGGTATGATACTCTCACCGACTGCGGTACAAAAAGCAGGTACAAATCTAGGGAACGCACCGACTAATGCTGGTAGTGGACCATTTATGTTCGGCGAATGGGTGAAAGGCGATCATCTCACCGTCAATCGCAATCCTCACTATTGGATGAAAGATGCTCAAGGGACGACGCTGCCATACTTGCAGTCAATTCGTTATCGTCCAATCACAAATGAGAGCGTGATGTTCTCAAATTTGGAGACGAGTACTATCAATTCTGCCGACTCTTTAGCTCCAAATGATGTTGCGAGCGTGAAGTCCAATTCCAGTTTGACGTATAAGCAAGCCCCTGGCCTCAGCTTTTTTGGCATTATGCTCAACACGAAAGTTGCACCATTTCAGAATGTTCACGCACGCAGAGCAGTGGAATGGGGAGTCAATCGCCAAGAGATTCTTAACACTGTGTTGAAGGGTATCGGCGTGGTGGCGCAGGGACCAATCTCGCCGAGTAGTTGGGCGTTCAACAAGAGTTTCGCGCCGTATACCTACAATATGAGCAACGCGAAATCTGAACTGGCGCAAACTGGCGGCAGTCTCACCTTTACGCTACTGATTGCAAGCGGCTCTCCTTTGAACGTCCAGGAGGCGCAGTTTATTCAATCGGAGTTACAGCCAGCAGGAATCACGGTCAATATCAAGCAAGAGACGTTCGCTACTCTGCTCAGTGATACCGACTCGCACAACTTCCAAGCTGCCCTGCTTGGATGGAGCGGACGCGTCGATCCTGACGGCAACATGTACTCGTGGTTTCATACTGGTGGCGGCAACAATTCGATGCAATACTCGAATCCGCAAGTTGACTCTCTACTTGAAGCGGCACGCGCCTCTAGCGATCAAACACAGCGTACTACAGACTACCAGCAGGCCGAGCAGTTGATTCTGCAAGATGCGTCATACGTGTTCATCAATCACGGCGTGAACATTCAAGCAACGACCAGCAAGGTAAAGAACTTCACCTTGCTCCCAACTGGCCTTATGGACTACTCAAGCGTGTCCCTCTCTTCATAATCATCAAGTGCTAGTACACAACTCGCTGCTGACGCAACGAGTTGTGTACTAGCACTTGATAATCCCCTGCCGAAAGGAGGGAACCACTGTGGCTCGCTATATCGTGCAACGCATATTCTTCATCTTACCCGTCGCACTTATTGTCAGCTTCATGACCTTCATGATTATTCACCTGATTCCGGGAGACCCCGCACGCCTCTTTCTCGGTGAAAGTGCCACACCAGAGACCGTCGCAGCATTGCGTCAGCAATTAGGGCTGAATCAGCCACTACCTGTACAGTTCACCTTGTGGTTGTGGCAAACCCTACATGGCAATCTAGGGCAATCAATCCAACTTCAACAACCAGTGCTGGACGCGATTATACAGCGACTTCCAGTGACGATAGAGTTAGGAGTGGCATCGCTCATTTATTCTCTGCTCATCGCGCTGCCCTTTGGTATCTACTCAGCGGCTCATCGCAACTCATGGGTAAACAGAGTCGTAAACGTAATAAGCCTGCTCGGTACAGCCATCCCAAGCTTTGTACTGGGGCTACTCCTCATTCTCTTTTTTGCCGTAACGCTACGCATATTTCCCCCTGGTGGCTATGTGCCATTGACCGATGATCCCGCTGGCAACGTGCGCGACCTCATCCTGCCGATGATTGCACTTGGAACGGGATCAGTTGCCATAAACATGCGTCAGATTCGCGCGAGCATGAGCGAAGTACTCAATCAAGACTATATCCGCACTGCACGCGCCAAAGGCATCGTTGAAAGGCGCGTAAACTACGTTCATGCCTTACGGAACGCTATTATTCCAGTGCTTACCGTCGTTGGATTACAGGTAGGTGCTATTCTTGGCGGTGCCTTTGTCGTAGAGTCGATTTTTCTCTGGCCTGGCGTTGGTCAACTAGCCGTAACAAGTATTCAGGCGAAAGATTATCCGCTTGTTGAGGGCGTTGTGTTACTATCCGCGCTCTCGTACATGGCTACCAACCTGCTTGTTGACATCTGCTACGCCGTTCTCGACCCACGCATACGCTTCGACGCAAGGTAGGGACCGATTTATCGCGTCCGAGGCGTGATTTATCGCGCGAGATCATATCTGAGACCTCTTACCTACAGGGTTCGCAAAGATTTCGCTCAATGAATTGAGCAATGGACGCCGTAAACGTGGTCCCTACGAAAAACATCAATGAAACGCAGCGTTTAGTATGTCAGGAGAAAAACATGTCAATGTCCGCCAATATCCGCGAAGAGCCACAGGTGATCGAGGCTCAACAACGCGCACGAGCAACAACAATCTTTGCGCGAATAGGCAATGCCTTTCGAGAGGACGCTCGCCTATGGTTTGGCGTCGTATTGATCCTGATTATTCTGGTTGCCATCTTTGCCCCCGTCATTAGCCCTTATTCCCCATTGTTATATCATCCAGCAGTTGCAACGCAGGGACCGAGTTTGGCGCATCTTCTCGGAACAGACGTGCTTGGTAGAGATCAATTGAGTCGCATCATCTATGGTACGCGCATCTCGCTTTCAGTCGGTATCGCAAGCATTCTTTTAGGCGGGATACTTGGCACCTTCATGGGCATCATCGCCGCATATAGCAAAGGATGGGTAGATCAGGTTATCACCATGATTGTGGACGCGCTTCTCTCCTTCCCTTCGCTTATTCTCGCACTAGCTATTGCCGCCGCACTCGGACCAAGCATCATCAATGTAGCGATTGCACTTGCTATTGTACGTATACCAATCTACGCACGTATTGCACGCGGACAAACGTTGCAGGAATCTACGCAGCAGTATTTAGAGGCTGCACGCGTGAGTGGAACGCGCACATGGAAAATCCTGCTGCGCCATATTTTGCCCAACATCTTTAGCCCATTACTTGTGCAAGCCACGATCTCTGTCTCGTTTGCCATCCTCGACGAATCCGTGTTGAGCTTTCTAGGTTTAGGCGCACAGCCTCCGACGCCCGAATGGGGATCAATGATTAGCGATGCTCAAGGCTACCTGAACTCCGATCCCTGGATGATGGTCGGTCCCGCCCTCGCTATTATCATTGTCGTCCTCAGCTTGAATCTCTTTGGTGACGCGATACGAGACCGATTGGATCCACGTAGCGCAACACGACTTGTCTCGCCGACAAAAGAGTGAATAAGTTTGATGAGTAAGGCAGGGAGAGCCTCACTGCTCTCCCTGCCTTGCTTGCCAAAGACTCTCGGAGCATGCGTGGTCTTGTCGATAGTTGTAAAAAACCTACGTGTGTATCGTGTTGACGATGCGTTCGATCTGCATTCACATCAAAGCTTGCTCACTCTACACGTTTATTTCTAGTTCGCTCGCATACTGCCACAAAGTCGCCGTTGCCTCAACCGCGTGGCGACTTCTCTGCGCCAAATCCTCTAGCCGATGTTGCGCTGCCGCTAGTATCTGATCCGCTGTTCCCGTTGTAAGCTGTTCCAGCACTGTGCGAATTGCCGCGAAATCGTAACCAGACTTACGCAATAGCACGACGATTTGCAGTTTGCGTACCTGCTCATCGTCATAGAGGCGATATTTACTCTCTTTGTCTCGCGTAGGCTGTAACAGCCCTTGCTCTTCCCAAAACCGCACCGCAGAGACGCGCACACCCGCTAACTTTGCGACTTCACCAACCCGTAACCCTTTGCTTGGCTTGCCATTTCCTTTGGTGAGTTCCTGTAGAGATGTTGACGAAGTTCGCAGTATTTCTAGCTTTTGCTCGACCTCGCATCTTTCCGCATGAATTCTTGCATGATGCTCGTCGATAATCACTAGAGCCGGGGTAAGCTTGCCTTTATGTATATGGCTCATAATTCTTCTTGCTCGCTCCCAACCATGTCCAGCAATCACCATGCGTGCTACTTGTATCGCTCTCAGATGTTGAGCAGTATACAGCCGATAGCCCTTCTCATTGCGTTCTACCTGTGGAATGAACCCCCACCATTCGTAGTTATGCACCGTTTGCGTACTCAGACCTATCGCCTTCGCAAGATCAATTGGTCGTAAAAATTTCTTAACCTTCATCTCAAACTCTCAATTGCAGATACATACTTTCTGCACAAATATTTTGATGAGCGAACATAAAACTCTGTATTCTTGCGTGAGTGATATACGATTAGCATATCTAGTATTTTGCAGAAATGCAAGGGAAGGAGAATCGCATTGCCCAACCCACAAATCACTGTCCAAAATCTCTCAAAAATATACCATGTACCTGTACGCGAAGCTGGCTTGTTTGCATCAATTGGAAGTTTGCTTACGCGTTCCTATCGAGAGGTGAACGCTGTACAAGATATTAGCTTCTCCATCGAAAAAGGCGAGATGGTTGGCTTTCTCGGTCCCAATGGTGCAGGCAAGACGACTACATTAAAGATGCTAGCTGGTCTGCTCTATCCAACATCGGGGAAAGTGTGTGTCGCTGGTTTCACGCCCTGGGAGCGCAAACAGGACTACTTGCGGCGTATTAGTATGGTGTTGGGCAACAAGAGCCAGATGTTGTGGGACATTCCGCCGCGTGACTCGTTTCGCGTGCTTGGTGAAATCTATCGCGTCCCACCCAAGCAACTCGCACAAACGCTTGACGAGCTTTTTGAGCTATTAGATATGTCCGCTTTACTTGCCAAACCTGTACGTACTCTCTCGCTCGGCGAACGTATGAAATGTGAGCTTGTCGCCGCCTTGCTTTATCAACCATCGGTCCTCTTCCTTGACGAACCGACGCTTGGTCTGGACATCTCTATGCAACGTCGTGTTCGTCAATTTGTTGCGGAATATAATCGTCGTAGGAATGCGACCATTCTCTTGACCAGTCATTATATGGCAGACGTGGAAGCATTGTGTTCCAGAGTTATTCTGATTTCTCACGGCACATTGCTTTACGACGGCAATCTACAGGCATTAGCTCACAAACTTGCTCCACACAAACTTTTGCGTATTCTTGTAGACAAGGCATACGTAGAGCGACATACTTCGCTTACACTTCCTACCAATGCAACAGTTGTCGAACACGAAAATGCATCGTGGACGTTAAGCGTTCAGCAAGACGAAGTACCCAACGTTGCATCGGCACTACTCAATACGCTTCCCATAACCGACCTTTCGATTGAAGACCCACCGATTGAAACGGTGATAGATATTATCTATCAAGGAGGTGTGCTATGAATCTACGTGGTGGCTTGGCTCTAATACAAGGAACATGGTTGTCGTGGTTGCAGCAATGTTCATTTTTCTTCCTACTCGCCTTTGGATGGATGTTTCCTCCGCTCATCTCGCTCTTCGTCTGGTATACTGCCTCAAACGGGAAGGCAATAGGAGGGCTAACGCAAGGCGAGTTCGTGACCTATTACCTGCTGCTCATTCTCGTCAATCAACTTACCTATTCGCAAACGCACTGGACGGTAGGCGATGTCAT
Source organism: uncultured Ktedonobacteraceae bacterium (assembly GCA_964250365.1). Taxonomy (GTDB): domain Bacteria; phylum Chloroflexota; class Ktedonobacteria; order Ktedonobacterales; family Ktedonobacteraceae; genus JBBQVS01. The sequence goes on along the minus strand of CAXUGH010000022.1, from coordinate 5,781 downwards.
ACATAGCGGAGGTATGAACTTGTTACTGCTCCGTCCACTTTCACCGCACTTCGCTACACTAGCGACCGAGATCGCTGGCAAAGTTGTCTGTATGCTATTCGTTATTCCTATAGCCATAGTGCTAGCGATATTTCTACATCCGTCACTACACACAATACCAATGAACGTACTGTTATTCTTCGTAACGCTGTTATTAGCGTGGCTGCTACGATTCTTCTGGGGCTACTGGCTCGCGCTCTTCGCGTTCTGGATGACACGAAGTGATGCATTACTATCCATACAAGATACGCTGATTTTCTTGCTCGCTGGACAAGTAGCTCCTGTTATGCTACTTCCAGGCATACTTCACAACATAGCTATAATATTGCCCTTTCGCTACATGATTAGCTTTCCTCTCGAAATTCTCCTGGGGCATTTAAGCGCATCAGACCTTCTCATGGGATTGACGTATCAGATAAGTTGGGGCATTGTCGCTTTTGTTCTGTTTATCACAACATGGCGCAGAGGGCTACGTCACTATACCGCGATTGGAGGATAAACGCATGTACTATCTACGCCTACTCATCTCTTTTATACGTGTATCCACACAAGAGGAACTGGCCTATCGCTCGAACTTCTTTGTAAGTCTGCTCAATTCTCTACTTAACCTGGGAACCGGCATCCTTGGTACTGGAATACTTTTTTCACAGGTGAAGACAATCAATGGCTGGAACTTCTCCGAAACGCTAGCACTGCTTGGCATATACCTAACATTAAGTGCCCTACGTGGCCTCTTCATTGGTCCAAGCCTCGACGCACTTGCTGGACTCGACGGCGAAATATGGCAGGGACACTTCGATTTTACCCTGTTGCGTCCCGTCAACGCGCAATTTCTCGCCAGCTTTCGCCACTGGCGTTTGCTGACCTGTCTCGACCTGCTTTTAGGAATCGGCGTTTTACTCTTCGCCATATTTCCTTTGCTGCATACACTAACACCGTTTCACGTCGTCTCGTTTCTCGTTACGCTCTGCACAAGTGTTGTAGTCCTGTATGCTATTCTCATCACCTTTGCCTCTCTCATCTTCTGGAGTCCCGGCTTCCTGTTCACATGGGTCTTCGACAGCCTCTTCCAGATTGCTCGCTACCCCATCGGACTCTACCCCAACTGGCTACAATTCATCCTTACCTGGCTCATTCCTATTGGTATTATGACGACGGTACCAGCACAAGCCATCAGTGGTCATCTCTCGCCTCCTGTTCTCATTGGAAGTAGCATAGCATCGTTTGTGCTTCTTATAGCCTCTTCGCTATTGTTTCAATTGGGACTAAGGAGGTATTCGAGCGCGTCGAGCTAGGAAAGAAGCCCTTGACAAATCTCCTTTCGATAAGTATTCTTGTAATACGTAAATTGTAAATAGTTTACATATTACAAAAGGAGAGAATTACAAACATGACCGAGCAGAGTAGCGAACAAAAGGGTAGTCCGTTGATATTGGAGCAGGTAGCAAAGTTTTCTACCAAATTTACAGAACAAGCACAGCGTTCTTTTGTCTTTGCCGATGAGGAGGCGGCTCGTTTCAACCACAACTACATAGGAACAGAACATCTACTACTGGGACTGTTGCGTGAAGAGGAAGGGATGGCCTATCAAGTTTTGAACGAATTGGGGATAACCTTGCCAAAGATACGGGCTGCGATTGAGTATATCGTTGGCAAAGCAACACCACAACTACCTGCTACAGAACGCGGATTAACGCCACGCGCTCAAGTAGTGATTACGCTGGCGATTAGCGAAGGGTGGCGTGGCTCTACCGAGCATTTTATCGGGACAGAACATGTGCTATTGGGACTACTTCGTGAGGGCGAGGGCATAGGGGCGGTAGTCATAACGAAACTCGGTGTGCCACTCGATCAGGTGCGCTCGAAAGTGCTACAGACCATTGTTGAGCGTGTGTCTGTCGCTGAACCATCTAAAGACAACACTAAAGGGAAGAGCAACGTTGTCACATGTCGCATTGACGATCAGGACATGAGCTCAATCGACGCACTTGTCGAAGTTGGTGTTCGCACGACTCGTAGCGACGCCGCCTCATGGCTCATTCATGCTGGTATCGAGGCGAACTCGTCCATTCTCGAAAGCGTCTACGAAACCGTCACCGAGATACGCCAACTACGTGCAAAGGCACAGACGATTGCTCAACAATTAACAAAGAGTGAGCAGGTTACAAAATCAGATGAGAAGGAATAACAAGGAGAAAACGACATGGCAGAAACCAGCGAAATTTGGACTGGCAAAGCCGCCAGCTATGATCGTGTACGCCCTACGCCGCCATCGGCTCTGCTCGATCTACTGACGCAGTTGATTGATATGCCACGTCCTGCCCTTGTGGTGGATTTGGGTAGCGGAACTGGATTATCAACCGCTATTTGGGGGAATCGGGTACAGCAGGTGATTGGAATCGAACCCAATGCCGACATGCGGAAAGAGGCCGCTCGCAAAGTCGAGGAGCATCCCTACGCAGCACAGATCGAGTATCGAGAAGGAGTGGCTCATCGGACGGGCTTGCCTGATGAGTGTGCTGATATCGTCACTGCTGCCCAATCGTTCCATTGGATGGAACCAACTGCGACCTTGACCGAGATCGCTCGAATTCTACGACCGGGAGGACTCTTTGCTGCCTATGATTATGATGCGCCACCAACAATTCATTGGGAGCTTGATCGGCTCGCCCAGGAGTTTAATATGCGCTTAGTGCAGCTTGTCCGGGAGCGCGAACATGCAAACCCCCTCAAGATTTGGCCTAAAAACAAATCTCTCGATCCCTTGCGCGAGAGTACCCGTTTCCGTTTCACTCGTGAGGTATTTCTGCATTCTATCGAGCAAGGAGACGCGACACGGTATCTTGAGATGATGCAGAGCAGTGCGTTCAGCGATCAGTTCCATTTCATTGAACAAGAGACTGGTTTTGATCGTCTCAGACAGGCTACGCTCCAATGTATCGGGTCTAAATCAGTCCCTTGGTATTGGAGTTACCGAGTCCGTATTGGTATCAAGTGAGTGTGGGGATGTGAAGATGACAAAGCATTGTTGTCTGGATATGCTCTGTCATCGGCGAGAGCATCGGTTACGTCACGGTGACGATAGGAGACAAGCCAGCAACGACGATAGCCAACACATGCTGGACCATCACCTCTTGCGAGATGCTTTGGTCTCCACGGCTCCATTGCGCTGCGGGACCGAAGATCGCCCAACTGATGACCTGCGCTGTGGTTTCTACTCCTTCCTCTCGCAAAGGAACCTCTGATGGAGTCTGCTTGAGCCATCTCAAGAGGAGGGCGTAAATTTCCTGTTGGATCGCTATATCGAAGAACGGCTCAAACTGCCGATTGGATGGCCTGGAATACCGACGCGAGAGTGCCATAAAGTCGAATACAGCCAGGATCAGCCGATGCAGGGTCACTCTTTGCAAGGTGGAGGAGGCAGGAAGCTGGCACACGAGGTCCCTTTGAAACTTCTCGCGTGACCAGTCCATTAGCAGCGCATATTTGTCTTCAAAGTGTGCATAAAACGTGGCCCGGTTGACAGTAGCACGCGTGGCGATCTCTTGGATGGAAATTGAGTGGATATTGTGCTTTTCCTGGACCAGAGCCATGAACGCATCTAGCAGCAACTGATGGGTCCGCTGCACTCGTGGGTCGCTGGAATTTCCGACTCTGGACATCTTTTTCCTCGCAATCTTTCAATCATGTACGCCAAGAGAAAACCAACATGTTCCCCTTCCTGTTGTCTATACAACGATCCGCGCTCTTTGCTGATTGCGCGAATGCGTGGGTGTACCTTATTCTTATCACTATGTAGTATACACGAAAACGTTGTTTACACAAGGCTGTTGTGTACTGACACACCTCTCCATGAGCCGGGTGAGGTCCGGGTGCAGCAGCTTTTCCTGGTCAAATCAGCAAAAAAGGAGGTGCATTCAACATGGATGCAGAAGCATTACAAGCATTTCTCGCAAAACCTCATGATGCCATCATTGCAACAAACCGGGTAGGGAAAGGATCTCAACTCAGTCCCGTCTGGTTTATATGGGATGGTGAATCGTTCCTCTTTAGCACCCAAAAAGCGAGCGTCAAATATGCCAACATCGTGCGTGATCCCAACATCTCGATAATTGTTAATGATCCAGTCACCCATACCTATGTGGTGGCCTACGGCCGCGCTGAGATTGTTGGGCTTGAGCGTTATCCCGAGCTTGGGAACGCGATTGTGGAGAAACATATACCAGCAGATCAACGTCAGCAATTCTCAGCGGCGAACCAGGATATTGAGCGGGCTTCCCGCGTGGTCATTGTGCTCAAGCCGGAAAAGGTGGTTGGTTTGACCTGGACTGCTCTTTAGCACCGGGAAAGCGAGCAGAGGGAATGACTGATGGAATCGACCCTGCCATCTCAACATGCATGCGTGCCTCAACTTGCGTGGGGTGCTACACGCATGCATCGCTGCCACCTCTGGCTCTTTTCATCACTTCACACACCGCGTAGAGAGTAGTAGTACCGCCAAATATGTCATTCGCCCCATGCCGAGTTTTCCCCCATTGATGTAATCTAAACACGAGAGTTGAAACAACTCCTCTCACAGAAAAAGGGGGATAACATGGCATTGCTGAACACATCGCGGTATAAATCGTATTCATCACCGCTTTCCTTAGAGGTCGCTCCACAAGCTTATCGATCTGAGCGAGTATTTCGACGAACCTGTGCGTGGATTATCCTTGCGTTTTTGTTGCTAGGTGAGCTTGGTCTCAGTTGGGATACACAGTGGCACGCGCTTATTGGGCGTGACCGCTTCTGGACTCCGCCACATATGCTCATCTATACTGCAATTGGTGGTGCTGGTCTGGTATCGCTGTTCGTGGTTTTTATAGAGACGTTGCGCTATGAACAACCCTCAACAGGAGTGAGCGACCAATCAACTATACGGTTGTTTCGCATCTTTCATGCTCCACTTGGTTTCGTTGTTTGTGGCTGGGGGCCATTGATCTGTTTGATTGCCGCTCCCTTCGATAACTATTGGCACCAATTGTACGGTATCGACATTACCTTATGGGCACCTTTTCATATCATGGGTACGCTAGGCGGTATCCTTGCAGGTATTGGTTTGGTATGCGCTTTTGCCTCGGAAGCTGTGATTGATCGTCAGTCTGAGCGGCTCCCACGTACTTTTCTAGGGTTGAGTGCATCAGAATGGGGCATCCTCATTCTGCTTGGTGCGATGTTGCGCTTAACGCTATCAGCCCTGACGCAATTTCCAAATTTTACGGTTGGACTCTTTGAGATACTCACCTATCCTCTTCCGCTTGCTTTTGGTGCCGGGCTTTGTATCATTGGGTGTATTCGTTGTATCCGCATCCGCTATAGTATAACTATATTGGGTGTTCTTGCTACGTTGCATACGCTAATTTCTGAGGCATTCGTGCCCTCGGCAATCCGTGTCTTTGTCAGTCAGAGCCATCTCACCTATCGCTTCCCCGGTCGTCTGCCATTTTTCAATGTCACCGCCGTCCTACTGCCTATTGCCTTTATTGTCACTGGTTTAGTGATAGATAGCATACGTCCGTCTTTCAAGCACTTGCTGAATATTGATTGGACAAAACGTATTCTTTTTAGGTTTACCCTGCTTGTGGTTGTTCCGACAGTGCTAGTCGCCATGCTGATTGTGCAACTCATGCAGAATGTTTTGCCGCATGTGTATATATATATGCCGAGGCAGCAGTTGTCGTCAATTGTGGTAAGCTTGCCGCT
>CAXUGH010000021.1:15227-30026 GCA_964250365.1 uncultured Ktedonobacteraceae bacterium | reverse complement strand
CCGCCGCAACAATAAGTTGCGATGGCAACGAATGCAATGAAACTGACGGACGACTTGAGCAGTCGTCCGTCAGTTTCATTGCATTCGTTGCCATCATAGTTTCTTTTTTCTTTCTTAAAGCGTATGTATACCAAGGCCACCAACACGCATTGGTAGATAAAAAGGAAACTCCGTGTTCTTATTTCTACAGATTTCAATGTTCACTAAGGACGTGCTTATTGTGATCATAGCTATCCTGACGTTGCTTGGCATTATGTTTCGTCCATTCAAGTTGAATGAGGCCACATTTGCACTTAGTGGGGCTGCGTTATTGCTCATATTGGGACTGATTACGCCTGTACGTGCATTCACGACGCTATTCCAGGATTGGAACACATTTCTATTTTTTCTCGGCATGATGAGCCTATCAGCACTAGCGGAGGTGGCAGGACTCTTCGACTGGCTCGCGGTACAGGCGGCGCGGCTTTCTGGAAATAGTGCGCTGCGCCTCTTCCTGAACACGTTTTTGCTGGGGACGCTGATTTCGATGATTCTCTCGAATGATGCAACGGCCTTGATTCTCACACCGATTGTATATACGCTAGTGACACGGCTCAAGCTACCAGTGCTACCGTTTCTCTTTGCCTGCACGTTTATCGCAGACACGGCATCGTTTATTTTGCCCGTCAGTAATCCAATCAATATTATCGTACTCTCAAGATATCCATTAGACCTGTTCACATTCCTGCGTCTCTTACTTCTGCCTAGCATAATTGCTATCAGCATCAATGTAGGAGTGTTTTTCTTGCTCTATCGGCGGCAATTACGCGGTACGTTCGACATCAAACGTTTACCATCGGCTGAAGAGTCTATTCAGCATACTGGCTATTTCCGCTATGTATGTGGAATACTTATACTTGTAGCAATCGCGTACATCATAGCATCAGCGACACAAATACCACTCTCGATTGTAGCTTTAAGCGGAGCTATTTTGCTTTTGCTTGGTGCCTTGCTATGGAAACAAACAACGCTGAGAAACACGGGCAAGCAGATATCATGGTCAATATTTGGTTTTATTGCTGGCATGTTCATACTGGTGCAGGCGGTCGAGAGTACAGGCTTGACCGACCAGTTCGGACGCCTGTTACTGCAACTTTCGGGGAGCAATAGTTTTGGTGCAGTTATGGTTGGGACGTTGGGCGCGACACTAGGAACGAACGTCATCAACAATGTACCAATGGCGGTTGTCCTCAACTCCTCATTGCAGAGCGTCCAACACGCGCCGATGACTGTGCGCTACGGATTTATCGCGGCAACTATGTTCGGATGCGACTTGGGACCAAATCTGACAACGGTTGGCTCGCTGGCAACCGTTCTCTGGCTGCTCATCCTACGTCAGCGCAACCTCGACGTTTCAGGATTAGACTATTTCAAGGTTGGTATAATCGTAACACCAATCATGTTGCTCGCAGGTGCCTTAGCAATCTGGTTATTGCTACCAAAGTAATAGCAAAGGGAGAGATATCATGCGTATTTTATGTTGCCTCGACGGTACGAATTTTGAGCAGATAAGCAACGCAATTTCTTCGCTTGTTGCTAGCGACTCCCAGACGCTCAGTTTCATCTATGTTATCGACACGCGTCCTCAACGCGAGATGGAGCATCGCACGGGTCCCTTGCTACGTCGCCCTCGTCCCGACGCTCCCCAAATGGAACGAATGAAGCAGGCAGAGGAAGAGGCGGCACAAGAAGTTCTCGTGGAGGCACATGCACACTATCCCGAAGCCGAAACGCTCTATCGCACAGGTCAGCCTGAACGCGTCGTCGTCAACTACGCAGCAGAATGGAACGCCGACCTCATAGTCCTGTCTCCACGCTCACCTCAAAGTGGCGGCCCGCTCATTGGTCCTAAATCAATTGGGCATGTCGCGCGTTTCATTGTCGATCATTCACCGTGCCCTGTGTTGTTGGTGAGGGCGAGAACGAAAGAGGGTTTTCCGTTGCCTGAAAAAAAGTAAAAAGGACTATCGGAAGAGATGACAAACGCACAGAACATGCCTATCATATCACAGGCTGAACTAGACGCAATGAGAGCTATCAAGCACCATTTGCAAGCACATGGGATTCTCAACGAAGGCGAGGCTATTCCCATTATTCCGCAGTCTTCGCTTGAACGGAGAGAGCATGACATAGGTGTTGCAGTCGAGAACGATACAGTGGTTGCACTCTCCATGCGTTTCTGTGAATTGACTACATTGCCAGAAACAATTGATCAACTTACTAATCTTCAACATCTTGATATAACGGGTAATTCTCTTGAGGCTCTTCCTGAAACGCTGGGAAACCTTCGCTCTCTCAAACGTCTTTTCCTTGATGGGAATGCTCTTACGGCTCTTCCCGAAACGCTGGGAAATCTTCTCGACCTTGAAGAACTTCACGTTGATGCTAACAATCTGGTCTCTCTGCCTGAGTCGCTTACTTTGCTCACGAATCTTCACACACTAAACCTGTATAACAACCAGCTTAGTAGGCTTCCTACGGATATTGGTCAATTAAGCCCTCTCAAAGAACTCAGTGTTGGACACAATCAGCTTACATCGCTACCTGAGTCGTTGTGGCAACTCACTCAGCTTGAGGTTCTTAATGTTGCCGAAAATTCTTTGTCTATTCTATCTAAAGACATTGGCAACCTCACGCACCTACACACGCTTGATGTAGGACACAACAAACTAACTACGCTTCCAGAAGCACTAAGTACACTCGACAATTTGACGCATTTCCTCTATCTGAACAATAACCAGTTGACCGCGCTTCCAGCCTCGATTAGCAATTTGAGCAAACTGCGATATCTGAATGTCAGTGATAATCAGTTGACGGCGTTTCCTGACAGTCTTGGCAATTTAACTTCTCTTCGAGAACTCCGAGCGTATCATAACCAGTTGACAAGCTTACCTGAGTCATTCGGTAATTTAGGCAATTTACAGGAATTGCACCTGATGAATAATCAGTTGGTTTCGTTGCCCCTATCGCTTGGCGATCTTGCCCAGCTCAAAGAACTACATTTAATGAACAATCAGCTTACATCACTACCAACTTCGTTTGGTAAGCTTATCCATCTGACTCGACTAGACCTTAGGAATAATCAGTTGACAACATTACCTGGGTCATTTGGCGAACTCGCACAACTAACACATCTTGATTTGCGCGGCAGTCGGCTGACTGCTCTGCCAGCTTGTTTAAGAGACCTATCACATCTTGAAAAACTCGACCTACGCTGGAACAAGATCGCAGCACTTCCAACATGGCTGTCACGGCTTGAAGAGCGTGGATGTATCGTATACTTGTAAAAGTATCATATATATTTTAGTGAGGGAGCTTCTCATGTCACAGCTATCTGTAACTATCCCTGAACGATTTCAGGTTACATATCACGCTGTCGAACAACTTGAGCAGTACGATAGATATCTCGCCGCTTATATATTTGGCTCGGTTGCGCGGGGACAAGCCACACAGCATAGTGACCTCGATGTACATGTGGTGGTGGATGAAGATAATGCCTGCACCAACGTCAATCATCCAATCATTGCTGGCGTGAAGCTCGATCTCTCGTTTCGTTCGATGCGGCAGGTACGAGAACAGACACTGCAAACGATGGAGCTACGCGAACGTCCACCCTGGATTGCAGATGCAATTATTGTCTTTGACAAGACGAATGAGCTTACGCAACTACAAGCACAGGCACGGCAGGCACAGCCAAAGGGTATCGAACCCGAAGAGTATCAGTGGATTCAATTTATGTTTTTTCACGGCAACGATAAAGCACAGCGCAACCTCGAAGAAGCCCCGATTACCGCTCTTTTCGTGATGGATGTCGGCATCAATGATTTTCTCATCACTATCAACTAAATCAACGTTGGTGGGTAAGTAGCAAAAGACTTCTAGCTGATTTACGGCAATGGGATGCGCCTCTCGCACATCTACTAGAACAATTTGTAACAACATCGGACGTACATAGCAAATTCGCCCATTGGACAGCGATCATCGACCACATTTTAGAACCGCTCGGAGGTCGTCAACCCATTGCTGAAAACAATTGCGATTGTGAGGTGTGTCAACGAGACCTCGCGGTGTTTATGATAAAATGAGGCTTACAAAGGTAACAACAGGAAACGCTCCCTTTCCTGTGCTAGTTGATTTAGTTGTTGCGTTCTTTGCCGAAGCACACTATCACCTTCACTATTCCAACTATCCGGCGTCAATTGCTCGACATACTGATAGAGTTGTTCGCTGTTGCGTACCAGCGACAGGTCGAAGTTGAGCAACTGCTCCAGAAGATTCTGCTCTTGTCGAATGCGCCACCATGTACGATCCTGCGTTGGTACTGGCATCGCACGTATATGCGACTCCACAGATGAAATAGCTTGTTGCGCCGACTCAATTGCACGAAGTTGCACCATTGCCTCAGCGGGAGGATCGGGATTAGCGCGTGTGAGTGGCGGCACAAAACGCGTGGAGTAGTCGTTACGCAACTGTGCTAGCAACGTGACCGCTTGCGAAAGATTGTACGAGGCTCGCTCACGCACGAGTTGATCGTCGCTACGCGCCTGATTCGTTTTGCTGTAGAAGTTATAGCCATAGCCCGTAAGCAACAATTGTAATTGCTGGATAAGCGGATTGTTTGATGGGGTTGAACTCATTTTTTGGCTCCTTATTTGATAATTCGGAATGGTAGGGGTCTAATTCATTACACCCTGGAACCGCATTACAAGACGATTTAGGGTGTAATGAATTAGACCCCTACCATTCGCTATCGCGGTTGCTGAACGGGAGGACGAGGCGGCGGTGGAGCAGCTGGCGACGAGTTGTTTGCAGGAGCAGTATAATGATCTGCATTGGTCGTCGTCTGCACGCCGTTGATGTTGAAGGGTACACCAGCCGCCATGTTGGGCGCAGAGACAATGCCACGTTCAGCCATGAGCATAGCGGTGTAGTAGCGCACGGCCTCTAGCTCGCTCAGTCCGAAGGCTTTCAGCGAAATCAGTGCTTTCATACGCTCGTCACGCGGAAAGACCAGGACTTTAACAGTATCCAGCGTGATGCCATAGGTACTCAAAAACTGTTGCAGGTGCTGGAAAACGATTTGCGAGAGATCATGAATTTTCTCGTTCACGGACTCAAGCGGCGTAATCTGTACAAGCTGGTTCACGGCCTGCTCGATTACGGGGCCAGCATAGGTGTTTATCTCTTGAGACATCAGGGCATGACCGCGATAGGGCATGTGTTGTACGAGTTGCAGGGCGGCTTCACGCGTCTCGACATGAATGTAGTAGTCTACGCTATAGACCATCTCCGCCATTTCACGCGATAAAGCCATACCACTCGTCTTGAGTACTAACTTCGCACGATTGATATAGAGTGCCTCATACTGCCACGGACTCTGACCGCCGTAGAACGCCTGTTGCATCGAGCCGAAGATTGGGCGATCTGGCGTCTGCACGGTATATTGCCCCGTCTCGTAGACATTGAGAATTGCACCACGCGACTTCAGGACACAGAAATGGTTGCTTTCTACCGTGAGAAGTGAGCCATTCATGATATCATTGTTGGGGTAGTGCCAGAGCAGTACCTCTGGTCCCATGACCTCTTCGCCGCTCTCGGCAAGCGTTGAAATAACATTGCGTATTCCGGGCATACATTCCTCCTAATATTTTTCTCTAGCGATAATTTTATAGATGAGGATTCTCCTCATATCTTTCTAACGTACCACATAGGGAAAAATCCAATATCAATATAGAAGAGATAAACATACGTTACGTCTGTGATATGATGAGCGGAAAGAAACGATGAAGAATACTTTATCAGGGAGAGTACTCGTGGAAGGCATCAAGAATTACCTTACCGATATGGACGGCGTTCTCGTGCGCGGCTCAACGCTGATTCCAGGCGCAGTAGACTTTATTCACAAACTACGCGACTCAGGCATTCCTTTTCTCATTCTCACCAACAATTCGCTCTATACACAGCGCGACCTGCAGGTGCGCCTCTCATATATAGGGCTAGAGGTGCCACAGGAGGCCATCTTTACCTCGGCACTCGCAACTGCTCAGTTTCTGCACGATCAACGCCCCGGCGGACGTGCGTTCACCATCAGCGAGTCGGGATTGACGACGGCGTTGCACGACATAGGGTATATCCTGACCGATAAAGACCCTGAGTACGTGGTGCTGGGCGAGACAACGGTATACAGCTTTTCGCGGATCGCACAGGCTATCCGCTTCGTCGAGGGCGGTGCGCGTTTCATCGCCACCAATCCTGATGTGATTGGTCCTGGCGAGGGTGGAAACGTTCCTGGCACGGGAGCGGTTGCAGCTCTCATTAGTGCTGCGACGGGCATTAAGCCTTATTTTGTGGGCAAGCCAAATCCGCTTATGATGCGTACCGCACTACGCACTTTGAATGCACACTCCGAAGATTCGGTGATGATTGGCGACCGCATGGATACGGATATCGCGGCTGGTCTCGAAAGCGGACTTCGCACAATTCTGGTGCTTACAGGCGTCACAGCCCGTGAGAAGGTAGACCGCTTTCCATATCGTCCTACATGGATACGCGACTCTATCGCGGACATTGAAATTTAACATGTGCAACCGGCATCCTAGCTTACTGAAAGCTGTAGGCCGTTAAAGGTGATCGTCGTCGCAGACATATAGCGGTCTACTTTCAGATTGACGTTTTTCATAACCAGATTTCTTACCGTCCCACCTAAGATAAGTGTAATAACATCGAGTTTGTTGGTGAAACTGCCAATGGCGGTGCCGAGGTCACTAAAAAGAGAGGATTTAAGGGCAACGCCAGTTCCAGTCACTAAACCAGTTGCTGCGATGGTTAATACTGCACCACCAAGTACGGCGTGTGAGAGTTGAAAACCGCTAATAGAGATAGCCGTGAATGTCAGCACGGGATGGAACGGATCGCCACGTAGCGACAGATGAGCATTTGAGCCAACAATCTCTACCGCTTTGAGCGTGTAATCGCCAGAAGCGAGCAGAGTAGTATGTACCGATGTATGCGCGTTCCTTGTGGCGGAAGAGGCTTTGTAGCTGGTTGCCATCGTTGGTGTTATGCTAAAGGTTGCAATGAGTACGCAGACAATAAAGCATAAGACTGCTGCTCCTCTCCAATGGCGCAATAAGTTCTTGGTGTTTCTCATAAATAAACTCTATAATTTTATGATTACATTTTAATACTTCGTAAGGACCAGATGTATCGCGTCCGAGGCGTGATTTATCACGCGAGATCATCTCTAACACGTTTTCTACCAAAGGTTCGTACCGATCTCGCTCAATAAATTGAGCGACGGACGCGATACATCTGGTCCCTACGAAAAATCATCAACGAATGTTTATTACCCTCGTGTGATGGAGAGCGACAGGTTGGGCATGGTGATGTTGTTGACGAGTAGGTAAGGCGAGTTGATGGTTGCGTTGTTCAAGGTCATGGCGGGCGAGTTCAAATTCAGGCCACCAGTGTTGGTGTTCAATGAAAGATTCTGGAAGTTGGCAGAATTTGCGCCAAGCGAGGCCACATCAATCGTAAGACCGTTGATCGTGCTGGTCGCGCCGTTACCAGAACTGAGCGTCATGGTGATGGTGCCAGCGATGGGCAGGTCTACCTTTTTGACAATGGCAAGGTTGGTGATGCTGCAGTCCATCTGGTTGATGCCAACGGGCGTGCTATTGTCGGATGACGAGATACCGGGGTAAAGTTTGAAATTGCTGCCGCGTAGCGTGGGTGCTTGCACAGTGAAGGGAACGGGTAGTGCGGCGGCTACAGCGATGCCGCCTTTGGCAACTAAACTTATCATAAGAGTAAGCACAAACATAGAACCGAGAAAGACAAGCCAAAATACTTTGCGATCAGTTCTACCGATCATCGGCGTGGTCATCATCGTTGATTGCATCATGCGAATAACTCCTTTACAATTTACTTTTCTGGAGATACGGATTGAATGGGTCGTGTTGCAGGTGCAACGGGTCGCCAGGCAACGGCTAGTGCGCCGCCAATAATGCCAAAGATCATGCCGATACCAAGACCGCCGAGAGCCACAAGGAGCGAGATGAGCGAAAGGACAATACCAACGGCACCGATAATAAGCGAATAAAATGGAGCAATTAGCTGAATAACGCCCATTAAGACCAGAAGCGTCCCGACGAGTATGGCAGCCCAGAGCATACTTCCTGGTAAAAATGCATATTGAATGAGACTAAGTGGTCCCCATAGGACGAATAGACCAGCGAGAATCAAGAGAACGGAACTCCAGAAGGGACGTGTACGCCGCCAGAGCCGGAAACGTGCCCATGCTGTCTCCGTTGGCACCCCTGACGTTGCTCGCGGCTTCTCCTGAGAAGGTGTAACAGGGACCACAGTTACACGCGGCTTCTCTTGAGACGCCACAACTTCATCACTCGCTGCACGCGGTTTCTCCGGTGCAGCAGCGAGTCTTGTCATGACCATTTTGCGTAATGCGTTACGCTGTTTGCCAGCTTCTACCTTACTGGCAGAGTTGTTTTCGGCATCCGAGCCGTTTGAAGAGGTCATCGTAGAACTCTCCCTCTCTTTCTCTCATCATGACATGAGAAAGATTGTAGTGGTGCGTGTCTGTAAAGTTACGCGGGAAGGATACGAGGTAGACGCAGAGCCAGCCCCCAGTCGCCCTGTATACGCAGACGACGTGTGAGTAGTGCCTGCTGCTGGTTCAAGCGTCCAGTTGCGATACGCACCCAGTCGGGAGCAGTACAGCGTAACGTGAGACGCGGGTTCGAGACGGTGCCGACACCCACACGCGGTTCGCCATCCGGCGCGAGTTCGAGGTAACGCGGTTGAGCATCGTCAAAGAGCCATTGAATCGTTGCCTGCACAGGACCGCGCGTCGGCCTTGTCCATTCAGCAACTTTGCAGATACTAGAGAAAAGCGCATCCATCGTGGTTTCATTGGGACGCGGCATCTCGTTTGTGCCAAGAACGCCGCCTTCGATAAAGGTGATGACGCGTTTGGCCTGTTCAACTGGCGGATCGGACTGACCCAACTTCACCAGTTCACGCACCTCTGATGGTGGAATACCTGCACGACGTAGCTTCGTCTCAATTGAGCGTAAGCCAAAGGTAAATACCTCTTGAGGATCATAGCCCAGCCGTGTGAGATAGCTCCAATCGACGTTCGGTGGCGTGAAGACACCAGCCGCCCACGGAAGTACACGATTTAGAAGAGAGATGGCGGCTGTTTTGCATTCTGGACTCGTCGTCACGAGTTCGCGCAACAATTGCACACCAAAGGCAATATGACGTGACTCGTCGCGTGCCACAAGGTTGATACCCTGTGCGAAACCATAAAGCATACCGTGCTGTTTGACATAATCGCGCAGGTAGTGCTGACCCGTGTGAGCAAGCATACCCTCGATTACAAGGTGATAGAGCGCGACGCCTTGAGCCAGGAGCGGAAGATTACGAGGAGAGCGACGTAAGCGATCCGCGATACGATCCAACTCACTGAAAACTTGTGTGTAGCCCCAGGTAAGTTGTGGACGGGTCGCGGCAAGCGTACTACTCATGTCTTGACCGATGCCACAGACTTCGCGCAGGAAACGATCAAAGAAGACGTGATGGCGTGCCTCATCCGCGATTTGTGTTGCCAGGAAAATTTTGTCTTCGGGACGAGGAGCAGCCTCTACAAACGGAGCAAGCGTGACGGTTACAGACTCTTCACCATCCAGAAACATAGCGTAATTCCAGAGAATGGCTTCCTTCTGGTAGTCGGTTATCTGCTCGCGCCAATCTACAGCATCTTGCGTAAAGTCGAGTGCTTTTGCCGACCAGTTGCCTTCTTCCCACAGTCGATACAAACGGTCTTTCTCAACGTTGGGAGCAGCCTCTGTGTCGATGTCGATAATACCAGTCAGTTCCTTTGGCTCGGTTGCCATGTGCGTTCTCTCCCCTTGTTCTCGTCAAACTTCAAGTGGACCAAACACCGTTGCCATGCGAGGCAGATATAGCTTGTACAACATGTGGCTCGTTCTCTCGACTGACAGTCAGTCGAGAATGTTGTACAAGATTAACTATACTGATAGAAAGGGTGCTTGTCAAGGGAGAAAGGGACATTAGTACCTGAGAAATTAGTACTTATTTATGAGATGCCCAACGAGCGACGTATAAACCGCGAAGCTTCAGTTATATACGCCTTTGGTGATCTACTTGTATTATAGATGTAACATTCACCCGCTGTGTGGTAGATGGTACCAACGATGAGGATAGCGGTAATGTCGGCGTCAATGTTGGCACTGATGATACAGCGTTTCTGCTCCTGACGTATCAATTCGGCGATGAGGACGTAGTAAGGTGTGAAGATGCGTTCGCGCTCTGCTGGCGATTCACTCCAATGCACATCTGAGAGAATGATGCTCAGCACATCGCGGTAATTGCTCATGCTCTCAAAGGCTGCTGTAACGCTCTCATCAATCATCTCGCCAAGATCATGAGTCTGCAAATAGGTTGCATGTGCTGTGAGAATGCCTGTCTCGATTTGCTCTTGCATATCGTGTGCAAGCGTCACCACCAACGACACCTTTGAGGGGAAGTACCAGTAGAAGGTTCCTTGCGCGATACCGGCACGCGCAACAATCTCGGATACAGTGGTTGCCTGATAGCCTTTTTCTGCGAAAATTTCGCGCGTCACCTTGAGCAGTTCCTCGCGCCGATTTGGTTTGTTTCTGATACGAGCCATAAAATTTTTCTATACCGTTCCTGTTCCATCATCTATGCCACGTTATAGCACATTTACAGCATAGCATAGCATAGATATGTTGAGGATTGCAAAAAGATTGTTACGAAGCCATAGTATCTTATCCTAACCAACCGAAGAAGACCACGAGGTCACACTGTTGAACGAGGCATATACGGCACGCGTAGCTTCATCGAGCGGCAAAAGTGCCGTGACCGCCGGATAGATTTTGCTGCTGACGGAGACAAGCATCCCCTGCGTGCGTATGGGAAGTAACTCTCCGGTTGTTGCCATGCGAACAAGCCCTATCTTTTGCGGCGCATCCTCCTGCACGGTGACTTCTCGCGCCTTGTCCCAGTACTCTTGAAAATCTGCAATACCACACCACCGCTCCACTAGTTGCTGACACCAAGCATCGTACTGGTAGAGGACGTTTTGCTGTTTGAAGAGCTGAACGGTATACAGTGCGTGTTTTTGCCATGTGGCGAGTGCCTCTGCATTGAATGTAGTGCGTACACGCATGCCAAGATCAGGATTAAAGAGGAAATCAATCGTAGTACGCTGCTGCTGTGGAATAGTATCGAGAGATGGCAACTCAAAGAGGCGCAGAAAGAACTCGTTTGCAGCCTGGACCTCGGATGTGTGCGTGACCACGATTGCTGGATAGGGCAACATCTCCATAAGCTGCTGAGCATGCGGCAACGCTCGCCACAATGCATCACCTTCCAAATCTGGCTGTTCCGGCAGATATTGTGCTGCGAGTAGCAAATCGTTGCGCTCACTCAGGCTGCATTCCAGATAGTCGACAATAGTCATCAGCATAGATCGGCTCGGCAATCGATTGGAGCGCCCTACCAGCCAGTTTTTATAGGTCGGACATGCTTCGTCATTGAGTTCTTGTTGCGTAAAACGCTTCAACTGAGGATGGCACTTCTCGTGATACTGCTCCTGACGCTTGAGGCGCACCGCTTCAATTTCGCCGAGCAGTTGATGGAACACATGTGCATGCTCTTTTGAGGGTACACTATCCTCTTTTATCGCAGGTATTCGTAATGTCATCTTTTCCTCATACAGTCTGATAGCGATCCACTACAAAATAGAAAAGATCGAATAGTCCGGTGTAGTTTTACTCTTGGTACAACAACTGGTTTCACCTATACTATTCCCAGACAGAAATCCAACTTTACGTCTAATGGAGGAATTTCCTATGAGAGTTTTTGTGACTGGCGCAACCGGTTTTATCGGCTCCGCCGTTGTCCGCGAGTTGATTGAGGCGGGGCATCAAGTCATCGGCCTAGCTCGCTCAGATGCAGGAGCGGCGTCTCTTGCTGCTGTCGGCGCAGAGGTGCATCGTGGTGCGCTCGATGATTTTGACAGTTTGCGAAGCGGTGCGGCTGCTTCGGATGGCGTGATTCATACCGCGTTCTTAACCAGAGTCGTCCAAGGTGGACGCCCCACTTTTGCGGAGGCCGCTCAAATAGAGCGGAGTGCCATCGAAGCACTTGGAGCGGCACTTGCCGAGTCGAATCGTCCGTTAGTCGTGACCTCTGGAACTGCTCTTCTATCATTAGGTCGCCCTGTGACGGAGGAGGATGTGAAGGATGCGAATTCACCTGCTTCGGCTCACATTCCTCGCAATCCAGAAGAAGCGGCACTATCGCAGGTTTCGCATGGTGTGCGTGCGTCAATAGTGCGCCTTTCACCATCGGTTCATGATAAGGGCGATCACGGTTTTATCCCTGCTCTCATCAACGTTGCTCACGTGAAGGGCGTGTCGGCTTACCCTGGTGATGGAGCGAATCGCTGGGCCGCCGTGCATCGAGTCGATGCTGCACATCTGTTCCGGTTGGCACTGGAAAATGCGCCAGCAGGTACACGGCTTCACGCAGTCGGCGACGAAGGTGTGCTAGTGCGCGACATCGCAGAAGTCATTGGTCGTCATCTCAATATTCCAGTTGTTTCTCTACCTGCCGAGGAAGTGAGCGAACACTTCGGCTGGGTCGGTTCCTTCTTCTCAATGAACATCCCGGCATCGAGCATGCTGACTCAACAGAGGTTTGGGTGGCACCCCACGCAACTCGGTCTCCTGGCGGATCTCGACCACGATTACTACTATAAGTAAGAGTGGTGATGTCCAGACGGGCGATGTTCACATGACAGGGGCAAGTGAGGCCAGGGCGCCCGCAAGGGGAACGCCCCTCCCATACACGAAGCGTCTCCACAAGCCAAATCGTCGTATGGAGGGGCGTTCCCCTTGCGGGCGCCCTGGCCTCACCACGAACCTCTCTTTGGGCTAAAGTTAACGCTATGGGACTTGCCCCTGTCATGCCATCTTACAAGGCAAGCATACGTTGCAACGCGACGCGTGACCAGTACACCACGTCATCATCGACTTTTACCTGATTGATTACCTCGTCATGTACCAATGCCTCCAATACCCAGGCGAGGTAGGCGGGGTGGATGCGGTACATGGTGGAGCAGGGGCAGACTATTGGGTCGAGGCAAAAGATGGTTTGCTCTGGGTGCTCTTGTGCGAGACGATGCACGAGGTTGATTTCGGTTGCAACGCCCCAGACGCTGCCAGCAGGTGCCTGTTCGATTTGCTGAATGATATATTCAGTTGAGCCGTACAGGTCTGCAGCTTGCACGACTTCGCGCCGACACTCTGGATGCACTAGTATTTTGATATCGGGATGCTCGGCACGGGCTTGCTCGATCTGTTGTAGGCTGAAACGCATGTGCGTTGTGCAGTAGCCCTTCCACAAAATGATTTTCGCTCGCTCGATCTCCTCTTCAGCATCGACCGCCGCCATTGGGTCTTTCGGATTCCATACCGCCATCTGTTCATCAGGAATGCCATAAGCGGAGGCGGTATTGCGTCCTAGATGTTCGTCGGGAAAGAAGAGGACGCGCTTGCCCTGTGTAAATGCCCACTTTATAACGGCGGGGGCGTTCGACGATGTACAGACGATGCCACCATTGCGCCCACAGAAGGCTTTCAGGTTTGCAGCCGAGTTCATATACGTCACTGGAATAATGCCAGCATCCTCGCCGAGCGTCTCGTGTAGCA
Source organism: uncultured Ktedonobacteraceae bacterium (assembly GCA_964250365.1). Classification (GTDB taxonomy): domain Bacteria; phylum Chloroflexota; class Ktedonobacteria; order Ktedonobacterales; family Ktedonobacteraceae; genus JBBQVS01. The sequence continues at coordinate 16,203 of CAXUGH010000021.1, read as the reverse complement.
TCTCCCAGCACTCTTCGACCTCGGCGATATTCGCCATATCCGCCATTGAGCAACCAGCGGCAGGATTCGGTAGGATAACTTTTTGATGGTCTGCACTCAATACGTCGGCACTCTCAGCCATGAAGTGGACGCCACAGAAGACGATGTAATCGGCCTGTGGTCGAGCAGCGGCTAGTTGTGCCAGTTTGAAGGAGTCACCACGATAGTCGGCGTATTTGATGATTTCGTCGCGCTGATAGTGGTGGCCTAGAATAACCAGCCGCTCTCCTAGCGTCTCCCTTGCAGCAGTAATGCGGCTGTCAAGCTCCTCGCCGTCCATTTCAGCATAGAACGTTGGAATGTTGTCGATGCGCTTCGATAGATCGTGTTTCGCACGAGTGCGAGGCGTGAGCAATGGTAGTACGCGCGTCTCCTGACTCTCGGCACATTCGGACTGAATAGCAACCATGAGATTTTCTCCTTTAAGTAGGGACTGATTTATCACGTCCTCGTACAGCAATCAAGCAAACTCTAGCGAAACATCAAAATTGGGTGACGAATGTGTAATCGCGCCTAGCGAAATGAAGTCAACACCCGTTGCAGCAACACTTGCCAAGCGTGACATGTCGGTGCCAATATTGCCCGACGCTTCGATAAGAATAGGAGGAGCTTCGCGTCGTAACAATGTGACCGCGCTTCGCATTTCTTCGGTGTCCATGTTGTCGAGCAACACTACATCAGCATGTGCTGCAATTGCCTCCTCGACCTCCGCAAACGTCTCACATTCGACTTCGATTTTGAGCAGGTGTGGCGCAATCTGCCGCGCTCCAACGATAGCTTGCGTTATGCTTCCTGCTGCTTTGATATGGTTATCTTTAATCAGCACACCATCGCTCAGGCCGAAGCGATGGTTGTGCCCACCGCCAAGCAACACTGCTCTCTTCTCAAGGCTTCTCAACCCTGGCGTCGTCTTGCGAGTATCGAGGATACGCGCCTG